>JBBTSF010000063.1:0-4356 GCA_038064815.1 Patescibacteria group bacterium | reverse complement strand
TGCCATATATCTCTTGACAGTAATTTAAAGATCTGATAGAGTGCTCTGTCGCTTGAGAGAGACAACAGCTTTCAAGAGATTTACCCGGCAGCTGCCGGGTTGGGAAGAGAGAGTCTTGCCTGTCCATTTCTAGACTGCTCGTTTATAGGCCCTCCACTGATCCGGAAGACGTATTCCTCGGAATACATTGGACTTATGACGACATTCTGGCCATCACGCGCATTGCCTGATGTTTCCATGAGGAAGAGAGAGTTCTCGGGCGACTTCGCCCCAGAGATTTGGCTTCTGGTTTGAACCGTCCCCCAGCGGTGACAATCACTGGCCAAATCTCTGGAGCAAAGCGTCTGTAAGACAGAATGCTCCGATCAACGGGCTATCGTGGGCGGTCTGAGGGCCCACTTCGTCAAACCCGTCCAATTTGATGGAGGGCTCAAAACCCACCCCATCAAACAACCCGTAACCGCTCTTTCCCTTTTGCCTGGAGGTGTCCCCGCCCAGCTCACTTGCTGGATGGGCTGAGGATCGACGCAACGCCTCCCGCGTTCGATCCTCTGCCATTTGTTTAAGAGAACCATGCATTGTCTTAAGCAAATGGCAGAAATTCTGCGGAGCGTCACGTGACGCATCGCAGTCGTGCCTTGCCCTGAACCCGTGACGGAGGAGGTCGCCATGTTCAAGACCCACAGCTGTGGGCCGCTCGTCAGTGTTGCGCCGTGGCCGAGTCGGCAGATCAAGCCGGCTCCTCGTCCCAAGTCGAACAAGCCCGTTGTGATGCGGGTTGTGGTTCGCCGGGAGGGGAAGGTCATCCGTCGCATCGGCTGACCTGGCTCGGCAGCTCTCCTGAAAAGGAGTTGAGGTAAATCCAAACCTCGTGAAACGATTGGTCGGAGTCACATGCCGTAAGTTGTGCCAGGTTCGCCTGGTCCGGCTCCGCCGGAAGCCTCATGGAAGCAGAGCCATGAAATTGGGGAACTCTTAAATCTGGGGACCTCTCAAAGCGTGTGACGTGATCGCGCATTTTGAGAGAAACAAAACCGTCTTGGAAATCTCCAGACGGTTTTGTGTTTCCTGTTATAATAGCCCCACTATGACCAACTCGACCGATTTAAGCCGAACTGTTCTGATTGTTCCGCCAAACGATGCGGAAGCGATTCAAATCAGCCAAATCGCCCAGAAGATGCAGCTTCCAGTGATTCTCTCCAAACAAACCCATGGAGCCTCACTTGATCAGGGGCGAAATTATCTTGCGCAGGTAAAGGCTGGCGGATACAAGCGGGTTGTTGTGGTTGAAATGCCTGGACCAAAATCAGAGGCACGGCTCAAAAAAATGGGTATTGAGTTGATTCTCATCGACCATCATCACTATACGGGGCTTGATCGCGCACATGATGAAAAAACAGGGAAGATGCTTCCGTCTTCGCTCGAGCAATTTTTGAAACTGTTTCGTCTGACAGATAAAAAACTGACTTCGCTTGGATTTCATCCACGCCTTGTCCATGCGATTGGGATTCATGATCGTGGATTTATTTGGGCGCTTCAAGATGAGGGCTATTCGAAAAAAGAGATCCGAGAATTTTTGAAGTATCACGATGGACTTCTGGCACAGATTCAAAGCCCGCGTACAGAAAAACGCAAGCAGTTGATCGCACACAACGCCTGGAAACGTCGAACGCGTTGGAGTACCTATTTTATCGTCGAGACAGAAGCAGATATTCAGTTGCGTCCACGTCTTTCACGCATTGTTGCACTTGAGATTGGTAAACCCACCGCGCTTATTATCGTGGAACGTAAACGTGGTCTCATCTATGTCCAAGAATCCGATCATGCGATGAAATTGTTTCGTACGTTTGGAGGATTCACGTTTGGACAAGATCGCAATTGGGGGTATCGCAACGAGAAGGGGAAGAAGCGTGTGTGGTTGAAAGAAGTGAAAACAGTTTTGAACGAAAAAACGTAAGATATGGATGTGTTTCAATTGTTTACGGTTGTTGTTTTGCTCATACTCGGTGGCTCATTCGCAGGACTCACGCTTGCGTTTTTTAGTTTGGATCGTGCCGAACTTGAACGGAAGTCCGCGCTTGGAGATAAGAGAGCGACGCGGATTTTGCACGTTCGACGTCGTGGAAATGAGCTTCTCGTCACGCTCCTTCTCGGGAATGTCGCAGTGAGTTCTTCTATTGCGATTATTTTTGGCGAAATGACGAGTGGAGTTGTTGCAGGGATTCTTTCAACTGCACTCATTTTGATTTTTGGAGAAATTATTCCGCAAGCGTTTTGTGCACGTCACGCACTCTCGGTTGCGGCGCGCACGACATGGTTGATTGAAGGATTGATGATTTTATTTTATCCAATCTCAAAACCGATTGCTTGGATTTTAGATATCGTGCTTGGGCAATCCATGACGACGGTGTGGTCTAAACGCGAACTCGAGCACATCATTCAAACACACGAAGATGATCCACGTTCAGGAGTGGATGCGGATGAAGAGCGGATTCTTTTGGGAGCGCTTCGCTATTCTGACAAAACCGCTGAGCAAGTGATGACAAAGAAAGAAGATGTCTTTGCTATTCCACTCGGAATGACACTCGGTTCGCGTCTGATCGATCAAATAAAAAAAGAAGGATACACGCGTATTCCGGTGTACGAAGGGGATAAAGATAATGTCGTCGGGGTGATTTATGTGAAAGATTTGATTGGAAGGGTTACGGGTGCGGCCGTGACAGATTTAATTCGGACAGACATTTTGGTTCGAACGACCCCCACACGAAAGCTCGATGAGGTGTTAAACGCCATGATTTCCAAGCATGCTCACATGGCTGTGGTCACGGAAAAGTCTGGAAGATTTGTAGGGATCGTGACGCTTGAAGATATTCTCGAAGAAATTATCGGCCGTGAAATTCACGACGAAAATGATCTTTTATAAAAAGTGTTACAATAGGGAATAATCCCTATGTTTCGTCCAACATTTACCCAAGAAAAAAAAGAAACACTGTTTTTTGATGCCTGGATGCGTCGCATTGAAGGCGATGCATTGCTTCGCGTGCGTGCAGACGCGATGCTTCATGCGGCTTCCACCATGGAGCCGCTTATTGCCGACACTCTTCGTACCCCACAAGACATTCGTTATCACGCCGAAGGTCCATTCGTGCGCGATCATTTGCGTTTGATGCTCATGTCTATTTACGCCGTGGCCGAAGGGAAGGCATCTCTTTTGGAAATTGAAGAGCTTGCCCGGATGAAGGGATATGAAACGGAAATTGAAGGACTCGAAGAACTTTTTAAAGAACATGTGGCTTGGTTTGAAGCGTTTGCGCTTTGCCATGACGCGGCGAAATGGGCGTGCACGGCGTTTAAGTCAAAAGAAGAATCGCGTGGAGCGCAACTCGGATTCAATACGGTTCATACGTACGAGCCAGATATTGATCTTGCGGAGCAAATGAAAATGCGAACGGCTTATCTTGATCTCTATCAGGAGTTTGCTACGACCCACGCGCAGGAGTCCCCGCAAGAAATTCAATCGTTGTTTTATCAGACCTACGAAATCGACGTGAAATATCCCTTTCACGATCGCATGATCCATGCACCTTTGTACGAAGCGTTGCTTCAGCGATTTATCGTTGCCCACGAGATGATCGATATTCATGGCGCGATGCTCACGGACATTATCAGCCACCACCTGCGTTTCGAACCGTTCGCGGTTGCGGAGAAAAGTTTGAACACGATGAAGCAATTTTTTTATCTTGCCGATAAGCGTGGATACGACACAGAGAATTTTATCGACTTCATCCAAGGTGCTGTCTTTTTTGATTTCGTCTGTGCCTCCAAACGTTCTTCCCCACACGGATCGTGGCATGAGATCGAGATGATGGTGCATGCTTTACGTGCAGAACATGATCGCGATCCCATGCAACGCGTTGAGAAACAACGTGCGCGTGAAGTTCATGAAACGCGTCAGCGAAATCGTTGGTTTCAAGAAGTCGGTCTTGATGGTATTGCGTTGTTGGATGTTCTCGATATGGAACCTGGACCGCAATTTGGAAAAATGTTAAAGCAAATCCAAGGCAGTGTGATTGGGAGAAATGAAATGCCATCCGTTGGAAAAAAGATTGATGCGGAGCTTCAGAAACGCGTCCAGGAGTATTATCAAAAAGCATTTGAAAAAGGAGATTAATGTATGCTCGTGATGCTTACTGGGGAAGTGATTTACCACGGACTTGGATTTTTGATTATTTCGAATCAAGGAATCGGATATAAAGTCATTCTTCCCGAAGATGCCGCACACGGACTACGCGGAATGGTCACGCTCTATACACACGAAGTTATTCGTGACAGCGAACGAGAGTTGTTTGGGTTTCG
>JBBTSF010000062.1:4541-14358 GCA_038064815.1 Patescibacteria group bacterium | reverse complement strand
TGTCGTTCCGTCTATTTTTACGGAAGTGATGGAAAGCGCCACGCGTTTCCAAACGACAAAGTCTTCTTTACCTGGTTTGCCAATTTTGATTCCGTCAAAGAAGTGTCCGCTTCCTTTCTATCCTCGCTACCACTCGGGAAAAATGTCACCTATCATCCAGGAACCAAAATGGTGAAGTTCCAAAGTGTCCCAACCGTGTACGCCGTTTCAAAGAAAGGACAACTCCGTGCGATCAATTCCGAGGCAACAGCCATCTCGCTTTACGGAGCCACTTGGAATAAACAGATCGACGATATTTCTGATGCGTTCTACGGGAACTACACGTTCGGCTCTACAATTCAAAGTACGAATGACTACGACGTCACCGCCGAACGATCCTCCGTGATCGACTTAGATGGGAATTTTTAATCTGTGATAAAATGCCTTCGTTGTTATGACGAAGGTATTTTTTGTTAGAATTCTCAGTATTTTGACAGGTGCAACCCTTTTGTTTGCGCCGCTTTTGACCTTGCAGGCCCGGGTTCCAATGGACCCATTTTTTGGCGAACAGTGGTATTTGAAAAAGATAAGCGCGGTCCAAGCCTGGGATCAAACGCTTGGTTCATCCGACGTGATTGTTGCTGTCCTCGATGCCGGCTTTGATTTAAATCATCCGGATCTCGTTGATCGATATTGGGTGAACAAAAAAGAAATTCCAGGCAATAAAAAAGATGACGACGGAAATGGATACGAGGATGATGTGCATGGATGGAATTTTGTCGAGGATAATCCAGACCCATCTCCGATTGTGGGCGAGAAATTTGATGATACGGTTGTTTCTCATGGAACCGTACTTGCGGGAATCATTGCGGCGCAAATGGACAACAACGAAGGAATCGCCGGAATCGCTCCAGGAGTTTCGATCATGCCTCTTCGTATTCTCAACGAGAAAGGAGCTGGTTCCACATACGATGTGCGTCGTGCGATTGTGTACGCCGTTGACAACGGAGCGCAGGTGATTAATTTGAGTTTTGTGTCTGACAAATCAGACGAACATTTACGGGACACCATTCAATGGGCATACGATCAGGGAGTTGTGATTGTCGCGGCTGTTGGAAATGGAAACAAAGATTTACGTTCTTCTCCGACGTATCCTGCGTGCGATCAATCCAAAGGAGGGGAGGATATTGTGATTGGTGTGGCAGCGACAGACCGTGATGATAAGAAAGCTTCGTTTTCAAATTTCGGTGTCAACTGCACAGATATTAGCGCGCCGGGTACAAACATTTTTGCGGCTGTCTATCACGACTCGGCCAACATTCTTACCTCAACGACATACGGTTCTCCGTGGGAGGGAACATCCATCGCTGCACCGATTGTGACCGGAGCCGTCGCTTTATTGAAATCTGCCTATCCGTCCTTAACCCCAGAGCAAGTACGTCTGGCTCTTCTGCTTTCCGTCGATCCGATCAAAGAGACGAGTGTCGATGGTCGTCGGCAGATGGGAGCGGGGCGTTTGAATGTTGCACGTGCGCTTTCATCGGCAAAACCGTTTGCGAGTGGGTCTGGAATCGCGGCAAAAAATAAAGTGATTCATTCTGGCACGGTTGTTGTTGCAGAAGGTCGCGGAGCAGAGCCGCGCATCAAACGTCTCAACAAGGCTGGGACAGAAGTGAATTCATTTCTGGCATACAACGCAAATTTTCGTGGCGGTGTTTCTGTGACAGTTGCAGATGTCACGGGAGATGGAAAAGAAGAAATTATTACGGGAGCGGGGCAAGGTGGGGGTCCACAAGTCCGTGTCTTTGATGTGAATGGAAAATTACTCTCACAATTTTTTGCCTACGATCCCTCAGATCGAAATGGGATTGTGGTTGTTGCGGGAGACACAAATGGAGATGGAACGGCGGAAATCCTGGTGAGTCCAGAACGTGGTGGAACCGGAGAGATACGGATTTTTAACCGTGTCGGACAGCTTCAGGGGCTGCTGCGACCATTCGGGCGACAAACCACGCCTGTCCGAGTCGCGTTTGGAAACATGGACGAAGATCCGCAAAAAGAACTTCTGTTTACCCTCATCGATCAAACCAAACCCATGCTTCGCATTTTGGATACGGATGGTCGTTATGTCCGTGAATTTCCTCTCCCAGAGAGTTTGAAAAATGCCGCATTTGCCGCAGGGGATATGGATGGAGATGGGAAAGACGACATTCTGTTCGGAGCCTCTGCGGGACGTATTCCTTCGATAAGCGTCTATTCTCCACTCGGACAATCAAAACAATTCTTCATTGCCTACTCTCCGAAATTTCGTGGAGGGTTGAGTGTTTGTGTGGGAGATATCGATCAGAACGGACGCAAAGAAATCTACGCCGCCCCTGGATTGAATGGCGGACCACAGATTCGTGTTTTTGAAGGCGGTGGTGTTGTGCTCAGTAGTTTTTTTGCCTTTCACGAAAGTAATCGATACGGAGCCACTTGCGCTATTTTTTAAAACGCACACGTATGCAGAGAATATTTTTTTCTTCGTTCGTTTCTCTCTTCCTTTTTCTCCTTCCTTTTTCCACATTCGCGGCTTTGCCGAACGATCCCTTTTTTTCGAACCAGTGGTATCTGGAAAAGATTCATGCGCCGAGTGCGTGGGATCTCACCACCGGATCTGATCGTGTGATTGTCGCCGTGCTTGATACTGGTTTTGATCTCGATCATCCGGATTTGATGGAGAATGTTTGGAAGAATGCGGGTGAGGTTGAGGCAGATGGGATCGATAACGATCATAATGGATACATTGATGATGTCTATGGATATGATTTTGTCGATCAAGATGGAAATCCACTGCCAAATCAACAAGAAACATTTGATGCATCCGCAGTTGCACACGGTACGGTCATTGCCGGAATCATTGGTGCCGTTGGCAACAACGCGGAAGGAATTGCCGGAATCAACTGGAATGTGAAGCTCATGTCTGTCCGTATTTTAAATAATGAAGGCTCCGGAAATTCCGCGGCTGCGCGAGAGGGGATTTTATATGCGGTGGCAAACGGAGCCAACGTGATCAATTTAAGTTTTACAGGATTGGAAATTGATCCCGCGTTTAAAGACGCCCTCCATAAAGCGTACGATGCCGGAATCGTTGTTGTTGCCGCGGTGGGCAATACACATGATGGGGGAATTAATGTCGATACCACTCCGATTTATCCCGCGTGTCATGGAGAGGAAGTCAGTGAAGATTGGGTGATTGGGGTCGCGGCGAGTGGACCCAACGATACCAAATCGATTTTTTCGAACTACGGAGCATTATGCACAGACATTTCTGCGCCAGGAGAAAATATTTTTAGCACGACCTATCAAGATTCGACGTGGACCCCCTTTCAAAAATATTATGCGTCCGGTTGGTCTGGGACCTCGGTGGCTGTTCCTATGGTAGCTGGAGCTGCAGCCCTTTTGAAATCGACATATCCATCCATCACCCCCGCACAAATGGAAAGCATCCTAAGACTTTCTGCCGATCCAGTGATCGCCACTGGTGATGCTGTGGGAAAAGTGGGTGCGGGAAGGCTCAACATACAAAATGCCTTTACGATCGCTTCTTCATTTGTTCCCGCACCCATCCTCGCAGCCGGGGAAGTCGCTTCAAATTCTCTCATTAAACGTGCGTGTTCAGGACAGACGAACGTGGATGATCCGTGCCGTACGGTTTACTTCTACAGCACAGACGGGAAACGTCACGCATTCACCAATGAGAAAGTCTTTTTCACCTGGTTTAGCAACTACGATTCAGTGAAAGAAGTTTCCGCTACATTTCTCTCCTCGCTTCCACTTGGAAAAAACGTCACGTATCACCCCGGTACAAAGATGGTAAAGTTTCAGAGTGTGCCGACAGTCTATGCGGTTTCCAAAGGCGGTGTTCTCCGCCCAATCGTCACAGAGCAAGTTGCATTTGTCTTGTACGGAACAAATTGGAACACACAAATCGATGATATCTCGGATGCCTTTTTTGGAAACTATCGATTCGGGGCAAAGGTGACGGTGCCAGCCGATTACGATGTTGCCAAGGAAAAAGCCTCTGTCACAGGACTCAATGAAAATTTTCCGCTATAATGCCTTTATGTCTGTTCCAACCACATTCGACAAAAAAAATATCGTGATCACCGGCGGTGCTGGTTTTATTGGATCTCACTTGTGTGAGCGTCTGCTCAAAGATGGGCACCGCGTCATTTGTATTGATAACTTTGCCACGAGTACCTCCCAAAACATCAATCCACTTTTACAGAACACGAATTTTCGTTTCATTCGACTCGATGTCAATCAAGCGTTTGATCTCGATTCGTTTTCTGAGCTCGCCAGTTTCAAACTTCCATTTCAAGGCATCCAGGAGATTTATCATTTTGCGTGTCCCACTTCGATCAAAAAATTTGATCAATACAAAATTCAAACACTTCTTTCCAATTCCATCGGCAATCACCATGTGCTTGAACTCGCAAAAAAGTACCGCGCGAAAGTTTTGCTTGCATCGAGCTCTGTGGTGTACGGAGATCATCGCACGGCCGGTTCACATGTGACTGAAGAAGATATCGGCATCCTCGATCATCTGACTCCTCGCGCCTGTTACGATGAAGGAAAGCGTTTTTCAGAAACGATGTTCGAAACGTATCGACAGGTCCATGGAATCGAAACGCGCATTGCGCGCATCTTTCGTACGTACGGTCCACGCATGCCGCTTTTTGACGGACACCTCATCCCGGATTTTATTTTGAATGCACTCGATGGGAAAGATTTGGTGTTGTACGGAGGAAAACAATTTCGCACATCACTCATTTATATTAGCGACGTCATCGATGGATTGTTGCGTTTGATGGATGCGTCTACGAATCCTGGTCCAACAAATTTGGGAACAGACGTGGATTTTTCCATGGAAGAAGTTGCACAGAAGATCATTTCTATGACACAGTCTGGTTCTCAAATCGTGGAAGGGGAGAGTCTGTTATTCTTGTCAGAATTAGTGTTGCCACGCATCGATCGCGCCAAAGAGCTCGGATGGCTTCCGCTCGTGCGATTAGAAGATGGACTCAAACGCACGATTGAATACATGAAAGCAAATAAAATTCTGCTCCAGTCGATCTAGGTTTATGAAGATTATCGCCGTCATCCCCGCCTACAATGAAGAAACCACCATCGCCGATGTGCTTCAACGCACTCGGCCTTTTGTAGATATGATGGTGGTGGTCAATGATGGATCTCTTGATCGCACCGCAGAAATTGCTCGCACACAAGGAGCAACGGTCGTCAGTCACGTGATCAACCGTGGACTTGGAGCGGCAATCGGAACGGGGTTTGTGATGGCACAACGCCTTCAGGCGGACGTGGCGATCACTCTTGATGCAGATGGGCAACATGATCCTTCAAAGATTCCTTCTTTTATCGCCGCCATCGAACAGGGAGCCGACGTCGTGATCGGTTCGCGAATGCTTGTACGTACCGGGATGCCTTGGTATCGACAGATTGCAAATGTCCTTGGAAATATTTTCACTTTTTGTTTATTTGGCGCATGGGTGACAGATAGCCAATCCGGTTTTCGGGCGTTTACCGCGTTTGCGCTCAGAAAGATCGAGATCAAAACAAATCGCATGGAAGTGTCTTCCGAGTTGATCGCAGAAGCAAAACGACATAAGCTCAACCTCACGGAAGTTTCGATCCCCGCGATCTACACCGAATATTCTCTTTCCAAAGGCCAAAGTTTTTCGGTTGGGATCAAGACGCTCATAAAACTGATCGTACGCAGAATGATGCAGTAATCTCGTGCGTGTAGGAAAATCCGTTACTCGGTAACGGATTCCGTTACCGAGTAACGGATTTTCCTACACGTGATCTATATGCCGCTCATCCAACTTCTCATTCCTCTTTTCGCTCTGTTTGCGATTTCTCGCACTGTGCGGCAGTTTCGCAAAGGAGCTCTCACGATCGCCTGGTTGATTGTTTGGATTTTGTTTTGGGTGTTGGTCAGTGCGATTGCGCTGTCCCCAAACACGACAAACATTTTCGCGCAATTTGTCGGAGTCGGCCGCGGAGTGGACTTCGTCATTTATGTTTCGTTGATCGGACTTTTCTATTTAGTGTTTCGTCTGTTTGTAAAAATTGAAGATGTCGAGCGCGAGATCACACGCCTCGTGAGAAAATTGGCAATCGAAGAAAAAGAAGAAGAGAGGAAGTAACGGAAACATATGCTCCCAAAAGTTGCCATCGTGTATCTCTCGTACAATGGAAAACGTTATCTCGATGACGTCTTTGCCGCGCTGCACAATCTCAACTATCCAAAAGATCGTTTGGAATTTATTTTTGTCGACAATGCGTCTGTCGATGGGAACCAGGAATATCTTCGCCAGGTCGAAGGGATTACGTATTTTGAGAATACCGAAAATTTAGGATTCGCCGGAGGAAATAATTTGGGAATGGAACACGCGCTTGCAAATGGAGCCGATTACATTTACCTACACAACAACGATTTAAAATTACATCCGGATGCGATCCATGAAGCTGTTGAGATGGCAGAAAAAGATTCTTCCATTGGATCTGTTCAATCGCTCATGACGCTTTGGAAGCATCCAGAGATCGTGAATTCAACTGGAGGAATGGTGCATTTTTTAGGATTTGGGTTTGTGCGCGACAATGGTCGAAATGTAAACGAGGTCACGGCGCAAGATGGGGAAGAGATTAATTACGCAAGCGGTGCTGCCGTCCTTTATCGCGCATCTGTTTTGAAACAGGTTGGCGTGCTTGATCCATTTCTCTTTTTATATCATGAGGATCTTGAACTCGGCTGGCGCATTCGTTTGGCAGGATTTCGTAACGTGCTTTCGCTCAAGTCCCGTGCGTTTCACGACTATGAATTTAAACGTTCTGTCACAAAGTTTTTCTGGATGGAACGCAATCGTTGGCTCGTGCATTTTTCCCATCTCAAAGTGGGCACGCTGTGTTTGCTCGTGCCCTTGATGGTTTTGTTAGAAATTCCTCTGCTCGCATTCGCACTCAAAGGTGGTTGGTTTACACAGAAAATGCGTGTCTACAAAAGTCTTCTCAGTCCAAGCTCATGGAAGTACGTCGCGGGAAAACGGCGTGAGTCAAAAAAATTGCGAACAATCACCGATCACAAAATCATTGCGTTGTTTACCAGTCGCATCGCTCATCAAGAAACAGATAATATCATCGTGCGCAATATCGCCAACCCAATCCTTTCTCTCTTTTGGTCTGGTCTGAAGAAAATCATTTGTTGGTGATTATGAATGCGAAACCAAAAATTGCGCAGGTTGTCTGTACCTATCCGCCGTATCGAGGTGGAATGGGTCATGTCGCATTTGAATATACGAATCGTCTGCGCGATCGCGGTTACAATGTGCATGTTTTCACCACACGTCATCGTGAACCGGTTTCTGATCCAGAGTATGTTCATCGTCTGCCAAGCATCGTGCAAATTGGAAATGCGGGAGTGATGCCTTCTCTTTACAAACGCATTGCCGGTTTTGATTTGGTTCATTTGCATTATCCGTTTTACGGCGGCGCAGAGCCAACGGTGATTCGCAAAGCGATTCGTCATGATCAAGGTTTGGTGATGACGTATCACATGGATGCGGTCGCAGGTGGATTGAAAGGAATGATTTTTAACGCACACCGACGCGCACTGCTTCCATGGTTGGTGAGTCGAGTGGATCGTGTCCTTGCAAGCACAGAAGATTATTTGAAGACGTCAGACATTGCGTCTCTACCCGGTGTACTCGACCGCGCAGAGATTCATCCATTTGGAATTGATCTCGATCGATTCCATCCTGGATATGATCAGGAATTTGCAAGCAAGCTTGGGTTACGAATCGGTGTCCCTACCTTTCTTTTTGTAGGCGGTTTGGACGAAGCACATCACTTTAAAGGTGTCCCTATTTTTTTAGAAGCGCTTAAAGAAATTGCATCTGAATCTTGGCGGGCGATCATTGTTGGAAATGGAAATTTGCGTGCGAGTTTTGAAAACATCACACGCATTCAGGGAATGAAAGAACGCGTACATTTTGTCGGAGATGTTTCGGATGAAGATTTGCCACGCGTGTATCGCGCCGCAGACATACATGTGTTTCCCTCCACGCGTCGTGCAGAAGCATTCGGATTGGTTGCGCTTGAAGCCGCGGCAAGTGGAATTCCAACAATCGCTTCGAATTTGCCAGGTGTTCGAATGGTGGTTCAAGATGGAAACACAGGGCTTCTTGTTCCACCAGAGAATCCAACAGAACTCGCAAAGTCTCTGAAATTACTTCTCGAGCAGACAGAACTTCGCAAACGATTTGGCCTGGCTGCGCGAGAACATGCAGAACTCCATTTTGCCTGGGATCCTCTGATTACAAAGCTAGAAGAAACCTATCGTTCGGTTTTGCAACAACAATCCAAACGAGAATATTCGGTATGAAAATCGGCATCCTCACAAATTTTTATCCGCCCACAGAACGCGGGGGAGCGGAACTCGTGGCGCAACGAATTGCCGATGAGTTATCTGTACGTGGTCACAAAGTGAGTGTACTTACGACGCAACCATTCACGGGGCCGCGCAGTTTTCGTCCTCGACTTGTGGAAGATCATCTCGAACGCATCTTTCGATTTTTTCCGTTTAACCTGTATCACGTTTCAAATGCCCATCAGTATCTTTTTTTTCTTCGCATCTTTTGGCACTGGATCGATCTCTTCGGACCATTTCCCAAGTCCCTCATCGAACGATTTTTGAATCAAGAAGAGTTTGACGTGGTCCTCACCCATAATCTAAAAGGTCTTGGAGTCTCTGCAGCTCGCACGATTCAACGCGCGGGCATTCGCCACATTCATACGATCCATGACGTACAGCTTTCTGTTCCAAGCGGGATTCTTCTTTTTGGGAAAGAGCAGGGGATGCTGAATTCTGGATGGATTCGCGGTCTTTACGAAAAAGCGATGCGACATGCAATCGGATCCCCGAATCTCGTCATTTCTCCCTCTCATTTTCTCGCAGACTTTTATCGTGCACGCGGGTTTTTTTCGAACACGGACGTGCGCATCATGCCGAACCCCGCTCCCAAATCCACAGATCGAATTTTGCGATCCGCACAAGCACTTTCCGGCCCACTTCGATTTCTTTTTGTCGGACAGCTCGAATCACACAAAGGAATTCACGTTCTTCTTCAAGCGGCTGCCGCAATGACGGTTCCAATTCAACTTCATTTTGTGGGAGAAGGAACACACACACAAGAAATCATTGCACGCAGCAAAGAAGATCCCCAAATTTTTTCACACGGTTTTCTTCCACTCGAACATATTCGCAGACTCATGAGTCAGTGTGATGCAGTGATCTTGCCCTCCTTGTGCTATGAAAATTCACCAACTGTTCTTTACGAAAGTTTTCAGATCGGAGCTCCAGTCATCGCTTCGCGAATCGGAGGTATTCCTGAACTTGTGAAACACGAAGAAAATGGACTCCTTGTAGAACCTGGGAGTGTAGAGGCTCTGGTTTCTGCTATGAATCAATTTGTAAATCGACGCGAAGAATTTTGGCAGAAGGGTCCTTCTATCCGGAAAGCAGCGGAAGTGTTTTCACTGAAGAAGTATGTGGACGTACTTGAGGGATTGCTAAAAGAGGAAAAATAAAATGGGCGGTGAGCCCATTTTAAAATTCATATCGAAACACATAGACCTCTCCATTACCGACCGCTCGCCAATCGGTTGCTGTGGTTTTTGCGGTTTCGATGATACGCGGGGCATCCCACCAATAGTTGTCGACGATGTAAAAGAGCAAATGCACGTTGTCTTTTTCTGGGATAAGACTGACAGCTGCTTT
>JBBTSF010000062.1:3247-4441 GCA_038064815.1 Patescibacteria group bacterium | reverse complement strand
GAGATAAAACGCACTCAGAGAAAATCCACAGAGCAGAAGCAAGACGACAACCGAAAGAATTTTAGGACGTGAGTGGAGATTGAGAAAAATGTGGCTGAGCCCAAGAATGAAAAAAGGGATGAGGAAAAAAGAAATAAGAGGAACGAGACGTTCTGCAAAATTTCCGCGTTCGTAGTTAATGAGGAAGGTGAGGTCGAGAACATTTTTCATGAGGAGGTAATTGATCGTCAGTGCAACAACCATCCAAAATAAAATACGGACACGATGATCCACGTCCTTGCGATAGATCCACCAGCCAGAGACAGAAACCAGAAGGAGGATCACAAAAGCGTTGTGACCATAGAGATATGCAAAGTCGAGAAGCGGACTGAAACGATTTTCAAAAAGGACTGTGAGATCCAAGCCGGATAAAAGATAAAGAGGGTTTAACCCATCCCATTGAATAGAGAGTTTCTGCTGCTGCATCCAAGCGTTTACAAGAAAACTCAGCGGCAGAATCACACTTGTAACCGTGACAATTCCTGCGAACACGATTCGTCCGATCGGTTTCCATTTCGAAGAGATTTGATCAGGACTTGTGACGATCAACGAAAAAAATAAAATCGCAGGAAGTCCGGCGATGGGATGAATGGCGAGTGTTGCAACAGCGATGAGTCCAAGTGCGATAAGTTTTGGACGCTCGGATCCAACCAGAAACGGCACTGCCGAAAAAATCAGAAGCAGTGTCCAAAGATTTGCGAGGGCCTGTGGAGTGGTCACAATAAACGAACTGAGCGGAATCAAAAAAAGTCCAGTGAGTGTCATGAGAGCCAGACGTTTGTTGGAAGTGATCTGAACCGCCGCCGCATACCAGGCACTGGGAATAAGAAGTGCGGTGAGGATCGGAACAAGAAATTTATCGACCGTTTCAACAGAAAGGAAAAAACCGTGATGCGCAAACAAAACCAGTGCGTATTGTCCGATGTAATAAAACGGTTTTGGTGTAATCGTTCCAAATTCCGCAAGATATCGCTCGGTGGCTTGGTGAATGAAAGAATCAAATCCATACCCCAGCGGAAGGACGAAAAGGACGACGGATAAAAAGATAAACAGACAGACAGAACTTGAGAAAAGGACAAACGCACGGTGCTTGCCTCGAAAAAGGAGGGCGAATACTAGAAGTAAAACAAATCCCATCGTCAAAAGAATCGTTGG
>JBBTSF010000062.1:0-3147 GCA_038064815.1 Patescibacteria group bacterium | reverse complement strand
TAGTAGGCAATGGTCAGGAGGATGAGAAGGGAAGATAAAAGGACCAGGCATCCTAGCCACCATCGACTTGCTGCGGGCTGTTGTCTAAAAATGAGCAATCCAACTTTATCTGCATTCACTCCGAGGAAAGCGATCAGCAAAATCACACCCAGAATTGCTGAATGAAAAAGGAATACATTCAGCAAAAAAATGGCTATGAAAAGCCCCTGAAAGATGTTAGAGTGAAAAGGAATTTTACTTAGCATATTCGTTCATAAGCAGTTTATCATACCTGTGATTCCTAGAGACCCTGCCAAATTGTTTCCTCATGATTACGTGATGAAGTACACGTTCATCCCGCTCATCCCGCGCTTCGTGACACCGAACATGATTACGATTTTTCGATTGCTTGGGACTCCGATCATGATTTGGTTTCTTCTGATAGAGAACTATACCGTTGCCATTCCTCTTTTTATTTTTCTCGCGCTCACAGATGCGATCGATGGATCTCTTGCGCGATTGCGTCATCAAATCACCGATTGGGGAACGTTTTATGATCCACTCGCGGATAAGATTTTGATTGGATCTGTGGTGCTGATCGTTGTGGCAAAACACGTCAACATCGTCCTCGCTCTAGTTATTCTGTTTATGGAATTAGTGCTGATCCTTGGCGGATATATTCGCAAGCGTAAGGGAAAAGTGACGAGCGCAAATATTTTTGGAAAAACGAAAATGTTTTTACAAGTCCTCGGAGTTATATTTTTGCTCATCGCGATTTGGGCTGGCTATGATTTGTTCATTCCTATTTCCGCAGGAACGCTTGCCCTCGCTGTCGTCTTTGCGGTGATTAGTTTATTTACGTATGGCCTCTGACACGCATCGTTTTTTTTGGCCATCATTTTTTCTTATCGCGATCATTTTTTTTGTCGGCACACTTTTCCTGTCGCTTAAAAGCGGGGGAGAGATTTTTGTGTCTCCAGATGAAACGGCGAATGCTTTTTTTGCAGAACACTTTGCTCACACAGGAACACTGACGGTTCTAGAACCACTGAATGATGAACTCGAAAACACACTGCATCCGCGAAGCGTACTCTCACAAAATGCGCATCTCGTCCCTGCAGGTTTTCTTGGACTTCCCGTTCTCTACGGACTCCTCGTGTTCTTTTTTGGAAAATGGACTCTTCTTGTCATCACCCCGTTAATCGCAATTCTTGCCGCGCTCGCATTCGGCCAGATCCTTTCAAAGATTTTTTCAAAGTCCGTCTCGCAGGTGAGCACAATTCTTTTTTTATCCCATCCAGCCGTTTGGTATTACAGCGCGCGTGGACTGATGCCAAACGTCTTATTTACGAGTCTCGTCATTTTTTCCGTCTTCTTCTTTTTGTCTCCATTGCACACACGGTTCAAACGCATGCCCGTTTATTTGGATTTTATCCTCGCGGGAATCTTTCTCGGTCTCGCGCTCTTTGTCCGTGCCTCTGAGGTCTACTGGATTGTCCCAGTCTGTTTTTTCTTGTTTCTCTTTTTTTACAAACACCTCTCATGGAAAATCGTTTCTGTCTTTCTCCTTGGACTCGTCGTTGGACTGATCCCATTCTTTCTTTTTAATCTGCAAACCTACGGAGGTTTATTTTTGACGGGATACACACTTCACCCCGCTTCCTCTACAGGAGTACAAGGTGTTGCGTTGAGTCATAGTTCGCCTTTGTCTTACTTCCCAAATCTTTTTTCAACCCTTTTTCCTTTTGGATTATCTTTACGTAGCGCCATCAAACATATCCTTGCTTATGGATTTTATCTCTTCTCTTTTCTCACCCTCCTCTCCGTTTTTGGCTTATCGCTCGTGATACGGACCCTTTCAAAAAAAGATTATCGACCCGCGTACCTCTTCGTCTTGTTTGTCTTATCTGTGTGGTTGGGTCTTTGGTACGGCAGCTGGACAATCTTTGATAATCCAGATCCCACACAAATCACGATGGCGAATTCGTACGTTCGTTATTGGCTGCCGATTTATGTTCTCTGTATTCCGCTCATTGCAGAATTAATGATCTGGATGACGGCACGTATTCCTTTGGCTCGTCTTCGACAGAATCTCCTTGTCATATTTTGCGCGCTCATCATCGGATACAATGGTTGGATGGTTTTTTTCCACGGACAAGATGGACTCGTTCGCGTGACACAAACACTGACACAGAATAAACAAACACGCGCGGATATCTTTGAACGGACGCCGGTAAATAGCATCTTCATTGTGGATCGTGCAGATAAACTTTTTTTCCCTTACCGCCACGTTTTGTATCCGCTCCGCTCTGAAAAAACCTACGAACTCATGCCCGCACTCAGCAAATCTGGTCCATTGTATTATTATGGAATTACGTTTCCGCAATCCGACATCGATTACCTAAATGGAATAAAGCTCAAACAACTCGGCCTACAGATTGAGTTTCTCAAAACCTACGATCAGGAATCGCTTTATCATATCTACTCTCCATGAAATTTTTGACACGCGTCATCCAGATTTGTCTCATCCTGATTCCTCTTGGAATTTTTTTCTGGTTGTTTTCAAAAGAGATTGTTCCAAGCGGTGTATTTGAAACACACCGTGGAGTTCACGAGACCTCACCGTACATGGACGCGCTCGCGCCGAGTTCGCGTGTGCAGGCTCCGGTCAAAGAGCAGGGAACATGGACGCAAATGATCGTGGGGGATCCCGTCTTTTTTTTCCTGCATCCGCATCGCTCGTTTGATAAACTTTCGTTTGAGTTTTGGTTTCAAAATTCAGACGTGCCGATCGTTGAGTTTGGGGGACTCGTAAAAACCAATCCAGAAATTTACACACTTGCTCCCATTCAGAATCGTGTCATCGATACGCTCGGTTGGGATCAGGTGACAGATGGAACGCAAACCTTGTGGCAAAAAACGAAAACGTACAATTCGATTGAAGCATTCTTTGCCAAATCTCCGGATCGCAAAGAGGTCGCGCTTTATAAGGCAGACTATCCCGTCCCATTTCGTCTTGCTGGTTATTCTCCTTCCATACAAACACAGACGCTCGATGTGAGTTTGCGTGGGACACAAAAGATGAAAACGTATCTCAAAAATGAATCTTTGCATTTCGTGTTTGAGTACATGGACATGAATCGAGACGAGGGTGCGGACCCGATTACG
>JBBTSF010000061.1:1472-8156 GCA_038064815.1 Patescibacteria group bacterium | reverse complement strand
CTTCAACGGCCACTCTTTTTAGCGCAAAGAGTGGTATTTGTCAACCATTCCTGGTTTTGAAAACACCACCTGCCAGAGTTGGTTTTTGCGCGTTCGAAACGTGGCAGCAGAGGACAAAAGATAAAACTGCCACATGCGGTAAAAGCGTTCGCTGTACTGGTCTTTCAGTTTCGGCCAGCTTTTTACAAAATTGGCGTACCACGCCATGAGGGTCTGGTCATAGTCTGGACCAAAGTTGTGCCAGTCCTCCATGACGAAAAGTCCTTCCGCAGACGTCGCGATTTGCGCGGCCGAAGGAAGCATTGAGTTTGGGAAAATGTAACGGTCGATCCAAGGATCTGTGGCGTGGACGGATGCGTTGCCTCCGATCGTGTGGAGCAAGAAGAGTCCGTCGTCCGCAAGAACGCGGTTGGCGACTTCCATATACGTGCGGTAGTTCTTCACACCGACGTGCTCAAACATCCCAAGCGAAATGATGCGATCAAACGTTCCTGTGGTTTCACGATAATCTTGCAGACGAATCTCAACGGAGAGTCCTTTGCAACGTTCGTTGGCAAGGGCGACCTGTTCTTTCGAAACAGTGACACCTGTGACTTGCGCGCCGTACTTTTCTGCGGCGAACTTTGCAAAGCTTCCCCAACCACATCCGATATCGAGCACGCGCATCCCCGATTTCAATCCAATTTTTTTGCAGACAAGATCCAACTTTGCTTCCTGCGCTTCATCAAGTGTGGTCGCGTCTTTCCAATATCCGCAGGTGTACACCATGCGCTTGTCGAGCATGTGTTCGTACAGATCGTTTCCGATGTCGTAGTGCTTCTCTCCGATCTCAAACGCCTTCGTGGTTCGCTGTGGGTTGAAAAGTCTGGCAGAGAGTGCAGGAATAATCGCGCGCAGTGGGTGAATGCGTTTTTCTAGATTTGCACGAAAGATTTGTGTGAGAAGTTGATCGAGCGATTCACAGCTCCACCATCCATCCATGTAGGATTCTCCAAATCCAAGTGAGCCTTGTGCCAGGATGCGTGCGTACACACGTTCATCGTGGATCTGAAGATCCCACGGACGTGTTCCATTAATTTGAATCTCTGTTTCCGACAAAAGCGACTCGATGAAGGTTTTTGGATGGGACATATTGTGTAACATGCTATAATAAGTGCCTATGAGTTCGCAACCAGACGACGAAAAACTGTGGAAAGAAAAACTTTCGCCCGAGCAATATCAAGTGCTTCGAGAGAAGGGAACAGAGGCTGCGTTCACAGGAAAACTTTACAATAATCATGAGGATGGGACGTATCACTGTGCGGGATGTGGAGCCGTTCTTTTTGGATCAGACGCAAAGTTTGATTCGGAAACTGGCTGGCCAAGTTTCGATCGTGTCGAAGATTCAGACGCGATTGAATTGAGGGAAGATGTCGGTCACGGAATGCGACGAGTTGAAGCCGTGTGCAAAAAATGTGGCGGTCACTTAGGTCATCTTTTTGACGATGGTCCCACACAAACGGGAAAACGATTTTGCATTAATTCCTGCGCGCTTAATTTTGAGAAGAAGGAAACGGAATAAGTATGAACATCATTCTTGGTCTTATCGGATTTTGTATCGCCGCCTACATTGCGCACAAGAAGCATAAAAAGACCGAACACTTCGTCTGTCCCATGCGAGGTAACTGCACAGCGGTTGTCCATAGCGACTATTCAAAATTTTTTGGAATCCCTGTTGAGATACTCGGAATGATTTATTACGGGCTTGTCGTGCTCGGCTATTTGGGTCACACCATCACCTACGAATCCTTACTCCTGATTCCTTTGGGACTCCTCTCAATGTTTGCTGTCCTTTTTTCTGTGTATCTGACCTGGGTTCAGGTATTCGTTCTACGGAAACTTTGTACCTGGTGTCTTATTTCCGCATTTATCACCTGTGTGATCTTCGTGCTTTTTCTGAAAATGTTCATGCTTTCGTCTGTTGTATGTTGCATCTCGGGCTAATCATCCCGGCTTTTATCGCAGGGCTTCTGACGTTTTTTGCTCCGTGCACCTTGCCGCTTGTGCCCGCTTATCTTGGATTTATCAGTGGTGCGTCCGCAAAAGAATTACAGGATCAAACAAAACGTTCAGATATTCGCAAGCGCGTTCTTCTCAATGGACTCTTTTACGTCATTGGATTCAGTGTCGTTTTTGTTTTACTCGGAATTCTGTTTGGACTCGGAGGAGCTGCCCTGGAAAAATATAATCGCATTCTCTCGCGGATAGGTGGCGTCTTTATTATTTTCTTTGCGCTGTATCTCATGCATGTCTTTGATGCGATTCCCGCGACGAAATTTCTCGCTTCAGAAAAGCGACTCTCTGCGTTTCATAAACTCAAACCCGGTTCGCCACTCAGTTCATTTTTGTTTGGAGCCACGTTCGCGTTTGGATGGACGCCTTGTATTGGACCGATCCTCGCATCCATTCTATTTCTCGCCTCGTCAACGGCAACCGTCGTGCAGGGAGCTTTTCTTCTCGCAATTTTTTCTCTTGGACTTGCTATTCCGTTTTTATTGATTGCGTTCGCGATCGGACATGCAGGCCGCATTGTTCACAATCTTTCAGCGATTCTTCCATACGTTTCCTTTATCGGTGGCGTCTTTCTTCTTGCATTGGGGATTCTTTTGCTCACAGGTAATCTGCATTTTTGGCTGATGTGGATTTATCACACCATCCCATTTGTCGAATCTCAAAGGTTTTTGAACTACCTTTAGAACCCTTTCAAAACAAAATCACCCTGTGTTATACTTTTGGCCGCATATGAAATACGCGACCATTGTCACTTTGTGCCTGATTCTCGTTGCTGGATTTGGTTGTACACCAAAACAGCAGACCCCTCCTTCTGAAATCGATAAGGCTGCCGTCATTGATCGACCGGCTATTTTGCTTGAAGCAAAGCGAAGCGGTCTCATTATGAATGATGAGGAGATTCTCAGAATGACGGATCCCAATCTTCAAGAAAAATCCGACGGCGCTGCAGCACAAAATCTTTCCACACAAAAAACAGACACGTGGAAAAGTGCGGCGCTTGCAGACGTGACAACAGGAGGAAGCTTTGGTCTTGCCCACGCAACGTTTCAGAACGGATCCTATTTGCTCGTCAGTAAGATGGGGAATTTGCCTGAACCACAAAACGGCTTTTTTTATGAAGGATGGATTGTCCGTCGTGGAGATGTCATGCGTGTGATGAGTCTGGGAAGGGCTCAACTCGTTGAGAATCAATACGTTATCACCTTTCGTTCAAGAGTGGATTTGAGCGATCATGACTTTTTCGTTCTGACTCTTGAACCTTCTGACAACAATCCCGTTCCGGCAGAACACATTCTCGAAGGGATGTTCCGTTGATGAATAGGCGAGAAAACAGTATACTGCTCTCATCTATGCGTCTCCCGCTCCTTGTTGTATCCTTCATTTTTCTTTCTTCATTTTTCATTCCCCAAAAATCCCTTGCTGCAGAGCAAGCGGATTTTTTGTCTGCTCGGATGCTTGAGACGCGCTCGTCTTTGATTTGTCCCACACCGAAAACGTGTCAGACCGTGTTCTTCATTCAGGGGAAGAATTTTTTGAATAGTAATGGCAAACCCGGCGTGTACGTCGCAAATCAATGGGCAAAAATTCTGCGCGCGACAGATACACAAATCGTTGCGGCGGTTCCAGGCGATATCGTGAATGCAGTGCCAGTCGTTGCGGTCGACAAAACGCTTCATCGTCCAAAACTCCATACGAACGATCCTGTTCTCAATCAACTGTTTGATGAATCTGTAGAGGTTGCGCTTGAATCCATTCACACCACAAAAGATCGCAATCGTTACATTGATGCCGGACCGCGTTATAGCGATCCACAGCGTGTGTACTACCGTGATAGCTATTGGGCGTCTGGGATGGTGTTGTTGATTGAGCCGGCGGTTGTCCGCGACCAAATTCTTCTTCTTGCACGCGGAGTGAATACGGACGGGTCTGTCCCAAGTGCGATCCCGGTCGACCCCGCAGGAAGAATGATTCCGCTCTGGATTGATCATCATGACTCTGGTTCTTATTTCATCATGATGGTTTATGACTATATTCGATGGACGTCTGATACAACAATTCTGACCGAGATGGTGGGAGATCGAACAATCTACTCCATTACGAAAGATATTTTGGCGCATCTGGTGTCGCTCGATAAAAACGAAAACTATCTTCCAGAAAAACCCGCAAATTCTCTCCAAGACTGGCTTGATACGATTCCGCGCGGCGGGGAGGTCATTTCAAATGAAGTGCTTTACTATCGTGCGTTACGCAACATGGTCGAACTGGCACACATCATGAAATCAAACGAGGACGCACGGACGTTTGATCGTCGGTCCTTGATCGTGCGTTCACAAATCAATGATCAATTTTGGAATGAAAAAAAGGGTTCCTACAACGAACGGTGTGAAAATGATGTCTGTGAAGATCGACTCACAAACGAATCCTCGCTTGCTTCACTTTACGATGTGATCGCTCCGGAAAATTCCGCACGATTTTTTGAAACGCTCAGGCAACTGGAAACAACATGGGGAGTGGTGAATGCCTATCCGCCCTATCCAGGAAGTCGGGCGTACACATATCAAAACATGACGGACTGGCCGTTTCTGGATGCGATGAATGCAGGAGCACGACTCAAAGCAGGAAATGCCGATTGGTATTATCCGCTCACGCGTTGGTGGACGTATCACAAAGAAAATCGAAAACCGGGAGAGAAGCTTCCAGAATTCGTTTCGCCCATTGATCAAACAGGAGGACTCTCCCAAGCCTGGTCTGTGGCCCCAATGGTTTCATTTGTTCGTTATGGAATAGGTCTGGATCCCACCATGAACGGAAGATACGATTTGAAATCTCCTCTGACGGGACCCATCAAAATGGAAAATGTGATGGTGCGCAGTCGACGCATCTCGATCGATACGGCCAAGAAATAAAAAAACATCCACGATTATTTCGTGGATGTTTTTGTTTCTGCTTTTCCGAGTCGAATGGCTTTTTGTTTTCGAGACCCAGCGAGCTGAACCTTGCGATCTTTTTTCCATTGAGTACGGACCTGTTTTCGTTTGCCGGGCATAGAAAGGGGAAGAAAATTTAGAGGATGTGGAAAAGATACCGTGAAGAATGATTTTGGTCAAGCCATGTTCGTGATAAGATACACGCATATGCAAGAGATTGTTTTCACACAAGGATCCCTGATCGGAGCATTGATGGCACAAGCCGGACCCGTTCTGTTTGGGACCATGCTCGTTTTATTCGGAGGCGCGCTTGTCATCAGCCTCCTTTTAAAAACATCCCCGAAGTTATTTCATCTTCTTGTCGCGTTTATCTGTATTTTGCTCTGTCTGTGGATTGGAGTGATCAGTCTTGACCTTGCTGGTGCCAGTGCAAACGCAACCATTGGTTCTCTTGCTCAGGTCTCTGCGCTTCTTTCCATCCATCGTGTCCTTCTTGTCCCAATACCGTTTTTTCTTCTGCTCAACGCCCTCATCACACTTCTCGTCTACGGAGAAAAAATCTCCGATCGCCACGCGCAGACCTATCGTCATTCAGTGATTCTGTCTGTCTGGGTCAGTTTTATTCTGATCCTTCTGATCGGATTTGAGTCGTTGATTTAGTATGTTTTCTTTTTTTAAAAACCGCATTCACGAATCCATTGCTTTATCCGCCTCCTTGTCGGCTGCACTCACTCTTCAGGTCGGTTGGATCTGTGTGTTGCTGATTGAACGCAGTGAGCACGTTCGCAAGTGGTTTACACTCTCAGAAAAAATCGGACCGGTCTCGGGACTCTATCTTAAAATGTTGGTTCTCTTCATTTTATTTTTTGGTGTGTGTGTTTTGGTGCGTCGAGGCAAAGATTGTTCACATTGGCGTGCTGGCGTGCAGTGGTTTTTTGTGATCTCGCTGATCATGTATTTCATTTTTACCTTGCCAGTTTTGTCCTCGTTTGTCATAGTCGCCCTGTAATTCATTTATGGATCCTATGGAACTTTCTGTACGAAAAGGAAATTTAGAACAAGAGTCTTGTGATGTATTGGTCCTCTACGCATTTCACATAAAGAAAGAATCGAAGCGCGCGGCTTTTCCGACAGACACAACGTTGGATGGGCTCCTGATGAAAGTGATGGATGAAGAACGTTTTCATGGAGATTGTGGGCAAACGATTTTCGTTCGCACAGAAGGTCTTATTCCCGCAAAACGCGTTTTGGTTGTTGGGCTTGGAAAAAAAGAAGAGCTGACGCTTGAAACAATTCGAGAGGCTGCGGCGGCGGCGCTCCAAATTGTGCGTTCGATAAAAACAAAAAAGATTGTTTCGATTATTCCGATTGAGAATGAGGAGTTGTTGAATGCAAAGAATGTGGCGCAGGCGATGACAGAAGGATTGCGCCTCGGTGCGTATACGTTCGGTCGCTACAAGAAGCAGAAAAAAAATGGAGTCACTTCATTTGTCATGATGTCCGCGGATGCAAAAGTTGTGGGACTGGCAAAGAAGGGAATCGTACAAGGCGAACTGTATTCAAAAGGAACCATGTTCGCACGCGATCTTGGAAATACTCCTGCACACCACATGCGTCCGATCGATCTTGTCGATGCCGCAAAGTATATTGCAAAAGGAAAATCTTCCATCACGGTTCGTGTGTTTGGAAAGGATCGTTTGGAAAA
>JBBTSF010000061.1:0-1372 GCA_038064815.1 Patescibacteria group bacterium | reverse complement strand
GGAATTTTTGCGGCCGTGGAAAACATGCCGTCTGGAAAAGCGATTCGCCCGGGCGATGTGCTTGTGGCGATGAGTAAAAAAACGGTTGAGGTTTTGAATACGGATGCCGAAGGTCGCCTTACATTGATGGACACACTTTGCTACGCACAAAAACAAAAGCCAGACTGCATGGTCGATCTTGCGACACTCACGGGCGCATGCGTTGTTGCTCTTGGAGAAGAGATCACAGGAATCATGTCGAACAATGAAGTGCTTACACAAAAAATTCTCGAGGCGTCTGCATTGGTCGGAGAAAAAATGTGGGAACTTCCACTTGAGAAGAGTTACAAAAAATTATTGAAGTCGCATATTGCGGACATGCAAAATATCGGCGGACGTTACGGAGGCGCGCTGACAGCTGGTTTGTTCTTGCAAGAATTTGTGGATCCAAAAATGCCATGGGCCCATTTGGATATCGCGGGTCCGGCGTTTGCGGAGCGCGACATCAACATCTATACAAAAAAAGGCGCAACAGGTCACGCGGTGCGAACTCTGCTTGAGTTCCTCCGTTCATTCTAAACACTATGCGCCTGTCAGATAAACAATTTGAAAAGCTCGTTTTAGTGTGTGTGAACGAACGCGAAGATGGATCCGAATGCTGCGGACAAAAAGGTTCACTCGAGCTTTTTCACAAGCTCAAAGCAGCCATAAAACTCGTACGCACAGACACACGCGTCTCCCGTACGGGATGTCTGGGAAACTGCGCGTCAGGAATCACGGTCGCGATCATGCCGAAGAATGTGTATTTAGGTGGCGTGCAGGAATCGGATATTGAAGAGATTGTGAAGATGCTGGCGGAGTAAAACAAAAAAGAGGCTTTCGCCTCTTTTTTCTATTCTTACGATTTTCCAAGCGTCTTTTCTCCCGGCTTCCATTCGATCGGACACAACTCGCCTGTCTGCAATGCTTTCAATACGCGCAGCGTCTCTGCAACAGAGCGTCCGACGCCGAGGTCGTGATAAAGCGCGTAGCGCAGGATTCCGTCTGGATCGATGATGAATGTTCCGCGTAGGGCGATGCCTTGATCTTCCAGCAAGACGCCATAGTCACGCGCAATCGAGCGGGTGATATCTGAGAAGAGGGGATAGTTCAACTCTCCAAGATCTTTCAGCCAAGCTTTGTGTGAATGCACAGAGTCTGTCGATCCACCTAAAATATCCGCATTCAATTCTTGGAATTCTTTGTAGTGTGTTGAGAAGCCGGTGATTTCTGTTGGACAAACAAATGTGAAGTCGAGTGGGTAGAAAAAAAGGACGAGCCATTTTCCGCGATACGTTTTTGAATCGATTTGGATGAAGTCGCCAGATCCTGTGACGGCTTCGACGTGAAAGTG
>JBBTSF010000060.1:0-9894 GCA_038064815.1 Patescibacteria group bacterium | reverse complement strand
TCTTGTTTCGCAGGTTTGTATCCGCTCACCATGTAATCAACCGCTTTCCAATCTGTGGTGGATGCTGGAAGACGTCCGTAGATCTTTCCAAACCATCCAATCGCCTGTTCTTTTACCGTGAGTGTTTTGGCTGCTGGAGCTGGAGTTGTAACAGGTTTTGCTTCTGTCTTGACGACAGGTGTTTCCACCGTCCACTGAATAAAGACATTCGTGTATGCAATGGCGTGAATTACATTCCATTCCATACTTGTTTTTGGAAGACCCTTATATTTCTTTGTGTAGAGTACGAGAGCTTTCTTTTCTTTCTCGGTATTCTGTGGTGTGACTTTGCATCCATCATTGACCATACACTTCAGCGCCGCCCACTCTGCATCTGTCTTTGGAAGACGACCTGCGAGAGCACCGAAGTATTTAAGGGCTGCGGCTTCTGTGTTTGCCACCACTGGTTTTGCTGGTGTGGCTGGAACGGCTGGAGTTGCTGGTTTCACGGTTGGTGTTGCAGGAACCGCTGGGGTTGCTGGTGTGGCTGCTGGCCACTTAATAAAGACGTTGGTGTAGGCAATGGCGTGGATGGCGTTCCATTCCATGCTCGTCTTTGGAAGACTGTTGTATTTCTTTGTATAGAAAGAGAGGGCTTGTTTTTCCTTCACCAGGTCTTGTGGCATGACTTTGCATGCATCATTGACCATACATTTCACGGCGACCCAATCTTCCGCAGATGCGGGAAGACGACCTGCAAGTGCGCCGAAATATTTGAGTGCCGCAGCTTCTGTGTTTGCAGCGGGAATTGCTGGTGTTGCAGGAACCGCAGGGGTTGCCGGCGTGACCACTGGTTGAACAGGGTTCACTGTTGTCCCAGTGATCGTGATCGTGGCGCTCCCGAGGGTGTTTGTGTTGATCTTTTCTGTCCCGTCAGAAATGAGCTTAGAATCGCTCGCAACAGAAATCACTGCGGATCCTGAGGCAAGTGCACGGAACGACACGGTCGCAAGTGTTCCGGAAGAAGAGACAGGCGTTCCAAACTTGAACGCTCCGTAGGTTAACTTTCCACTTGAAATTGAATTAGAGGGAGACAAGTCTGGAAAGAGACTTCCAAGATCGAATGCGAGTGCTTCAAGCTTGGAGCCATCCCAGCTGAGATTGACACGAGCTGTGTCGATGGATTCTCCGCTTGGATTTACGAGTACGCTTAAACTAAATGTCTCTCCTGTTTTCACCGTGGTGTTGGTTGGAGACAATGTGAGTGTCGCCATGCCAGCGGCTTGTGCGGGAGAGATGCCGGTGCTGCCAAAGACAAAGGCGAGCACAAGGAAGAGTGCGGCGATCTTTTTCATAGTAAAGAAAAAAAATTAAGACCGAAGTTAAAAGTAAGGGTCGACGCTGGGTGCGTCAAAATTCGAATAAATTATATCAGTTGAACAATAAACGGAAAAGCAAAAAGCTGTGTATAAGATTTAAAAAAGAAGGTGATGTAGAAACAAAATAACAAAGGAAATTTTAGAATATCGTCGTGTCGAGAATTGAGAGAAAAATAAAATGATTGTGCATAAATATTTTTGTATACATCAGTGTGATCAAAAAAAGTGGATAAGTTTTTTCGAACTCAAAACCCCAACAGACCAATCCCCTCTCTGCTATAATGTCTGCATATGAATTTTTTGGAGGACATTGAACGATTAAAAAAATCGCAGCCCGTTCTTTTTTTTACCGAAACATTTTTAAAAGAACATACGGACGCAGAACTTTTTCTTGTCGGTGGTGCTGTACGCGATCTTTTACTGAAACGAAAGACAACGGATATCGATTTTGATTTTGTCATCCGTGGTCTGAAAAAAGAGAGGATTGAATCCTGGTTTTCCTCGCGCGGAACCATCGATCTGGTTGGACGTACATTTGGTGTCTATAAATTTCTCCCATCCGGAATCGATCCAGCAAAACATCATTTCATAGATATCGCCCTCCCCCGAACCGAACAGTCCAACGAAAAAAGTTTGGGGGGGTATAAAGACTTTGAAATTCAATCGGATGAGACATTGCCAATCGAAACAGATCTTGCTCGCAGGGATTTCACCATGAACGCAATGGCGATCAACATGCGTACAGGTGAACTCACTGACCCCTTTCAGGGACAAGAAGACCTCGTGCAAAAAACCATCCGTGCAGTAGGCGATCCCAACATAAGATTCAGCGAAGACCTGTCGCGAATCCTACGAGCTGTTCGTTTTTCTTCACAACTTCACTTTACGATCGAAGGAAAAACTCTCGAAGCAATTCGAGGCCAGTCGAGTCGCATAAACGAAATGCGCAATGGAACAGACTATATCGTTTCTCGAGAAACGGTCGGTTCTGAACTCGCGAAAGCGTTTTTCCACGATCCTAAAAAAACCATTGAGACATTACGCGACACGCGCTTGTTAGAAATTCTTTTCCCATCCGTTTTCCAATTGTGCGCCAAGGATCACAACTATCTTGTTCCGGTACAATCCATTTCACACAATCATCTAACGCTCGCAATCGCACTTCTTCTTCGCGGACTGCAGAACGATCAGGTCATGACGCAGCTTTCGTTGTGTGGACTCAACTCTCTTCCCCACACAACCCCATTACGAATCAATCCCGAAGAAATTCTTTTCTTGGTCACGCGCTTACGAGAACCGATGCGTGCAGAAGAGGTAAAAAAAATGCGTGCGTCTGCTTTTGAAAAATCGTTTATGAGCGCATTTAGTCACACGCTCATCCAAGCGCTCGGCACCCTTCAAGAATTTGAGACCGTTGAGGCGATAAAAATGCGGGTGCAAAAAATTCATACCTGTTGGTCTGTAGACACAGATGAACCTATCCATCCGCTTTTGTCTGGCAACGATATTCTGAGCGCTGGGGTCCCGCCGGGTCCAAATGTGCGTCTCCTTCTGGAACTTCTACGCGACGAACAATTAGACGGAAAAATTCTGAACCGTGAATCCGCAAAAGCGTGGCTTCAAACAGAAATCAAAAAACGATGACCATGTCATCGTTTTTTGATGGTGGGCGGCAGAGGAATCGAACCTCTGACCTTCACAATGTCAATGTGACGCTCTAACCAACTGAGCTAGCCGCCCATTCAAGCGGGAGAATTATATGCGTTGAGAGCAAACCCGTCAACTCAAAAATACTTACTCTTTTGTTCATCCGCCACTTCAATTTTTTGTGTTTCTTCCCGCTCCAGATCGGTTTCAAGCACAATCCAAGGCTTGGACTTTGATCGAGAAATGGCAAAAATCAGGAATCCTCCGACGGTCATGGCCAGAGCTCCGAGCAAAAAGGCTCCAAAAACCCCGGCAAAGCCACATCCGAAAATGGCAGAAACCACCTGGGCTCGAGTGTCTGCTGTCTGTAAACACACACCAATTGCCTGACGACTGTATTCAAGCCCCTTAAACGCCGCCCCAATTCCCACAAGAAGTGCCCATAAACTAAACAAACAGCTAAATCGCACCTTACGAACTCTTCCGAGTCGCAACAGCGCAATCACCGCAAAAAACACACCTCCAAGAATCCAATACACTAAAAACCAAAGAATCGACAAAAATGTTGCGAAGGAAGAAAAGGAAAAATCCATACAAAAGAATTATACCACTGGTTGACACAACTCAATGCTATAATGGAGTATCTAGCCATGGGGGTGTAGCTCAGCCGGTTAGAGCGCCGAGCTTATACCTCGGTGGCCGATGGTTCGAGTCCATCCACCCCCACCAAACAAACGACCTATGCCCTTCTTCCTTATTGGTTTGTTGATTCTGATTTTCGGAATTTACTTTATCAGACAAGCACTTAAAGACAACGACAAAGAAGGAGTCGTGGGATTCACGGCTGTCATTATTGCTGCCATTATTCTCGTCATCTTTTTTGGATTGTTCTTCTACGTCCTTTTCCCTTAAAAACACTTATGCAAACATTTTCTGTCACGGAAGAATTCGCTCAGCAACGCCTCGATGTTTTTCTTAGTGAACACCTTTCTCAATCACGCACGCATATTCAAAAACTCATCAAATCGGGAGCTATTTTTGTAAACAACAAATCGTGTAAACCAAATACACGTTTGGAAATTGGAGACGTGGTAAGAGTGGAGGCTGTGGAGGTAGAGGAAACAATCCAAGAAGGTGCAGGGGCAATTCCTGTCTTGGATATTCTTTTCGAGGATGATGATCTGATCGTCATCAACAAACCAGCCGGTCTTCTTGTGCACCCCGTTAATGAATTTCAACACACACCAACGCTCATCGACGCGCTTCTTGCACACAATCCTTCCATTGCCGGCGTCGGAGAAAATCCGATCCGTCCCGGGATCGTCCATCGATTGGATCGAGATGTGTCTGGAGTGATGGTGGTCGCAAAAACACAAGCATCTTACCTCGCACTTAAATCGCAATTCATGGGCAGAACGATTGGGAAAGAATATCTTGCACTCGTGTATGGAACACTCCCCCGCGATCAGGGAGACATCACATTCAAAATCGCGCGTTCAAAAGAAGATGGACGGATGGTCGCCAAACCTGAATCGCAGGAAGGAAAAGAATCCCACACAGAATACGAAGTGCTCAAACGGTTCATCAACGAAACCTACGTGCGTGTCATTCTCCACACAGGACGCACACATCAAATTCGCGTACACTTTCTGGCTCTCCATCATCCACTGGTCGGCGACGAACTCTACAAATCACGCATGAAAAAAATTCGTCCACTGAAACTCGATCGCGTCTTCTTACATTCGAACAAATTGCGATTGCACTTACTGAATGGAGAGGAACGCACATTCGAATCTCCCCTCCCCCCAGAACTTCAGTTCCTTCTTGATACATTACGCTAACCACCTTTATGATCCTCACTCTAACCGGTGTTCCCGGCGCCGGAAAATCAACCATCGCAAAACTTCTTTCCGAAAAACTTTCGATACCCTGGTACTCCCTTGGAGATTTGCGTGGAAAAATGGCGATGGAACGTGGTATGACGATTGATGAATTAAATGCGCTGGGTGAAACAGAAGCGTTCACCGATAACGAGATAGACGCCTATCAAGAAAAACTTGGCAAAGAACAAGACAATTTGATTCTGGAAGGACGTCTGTCGTGGCACTTCATCCCTTCTTCTCTGAAAATTTTTCTGGATGTCGATGAAGACGTCGCCGCGCAAAGAATTTTCGGCGCTTCGAAAAAAGGGTTACGAAAAGATGAACTCCCCTTCACCTCTGTCGAGGATGTAAAAAATCGTGTTCGAGAACGATTGGCATCTGACGCCAGACGCTACAAAAAATACTACAACGTTGATTACCTTGATCGATCAAACTACGATCTGGTCATCAATACCACCCACCTGTCTCCAGAAGAAATTCTGGCACAAATCCTGGAACATCTCCCATCCTCTTGACCTTTTCCTTTAAATTCGCTATGATTTTGCCGCTTATATAGAAAAGACATCTCTACGAACGCTGACCTTAACCGTGCGGTCCTCTGGAATGTTCTAAATGAAACCTTATGTCAGACGAAACAACAGAGGTTCCTGTACAACCAGAGGCAGAACCAATGCCTGAACAGGAAACCACAACCGCTTCCGAGGAAGTGGTTGTCGAAGAAGCCGCCCCAACTCCAGAAGCTCCAACAAAACTCGTGAACTTCAACGAGCTCAAAGCAGGACAAACCGTCAAACTTCACGAACGCATCATCGATATCTCTGCGAAAGGCGAAGAACGACAACGCGTGCAGGTCTTTGAAGGAATTATCCTGAGTGTCCGCGGAGCAAACGTCTCCAAAACGGTCACGATTCGAAAAGTGAGTGGTGGAATCGGCGTAGAAAAAATCTATCCCGTGAACTCCCCTTCGATCGTCAAAATCGAACTCGTCAAAACCGCAAAAGTGCGTCGCGCCAAGCTGCACTTTCTCAGCAACATCAAACGACAATTTAAACGCAAGCTCAAAGAAACGTACGAATAAAAAAATCCTGGCCCTTCATGGGCCAGGATTTTTTGTTTAGATGACTTGAATGTCTTTGTTGGATTGAATGTTTCCGCCTGTTTGATAATTCCACAAACGCTCAGGTCGGACTTCGATGATTCCACGATTCCATGCAGATCCATAAATGGAATCCGCAACGGTTTCAGAAATGATCCAGTGAAGTTGACGATCTGTTCCGATCACATAGACACGTGTATCCGCCATAGACTTCACGCGCGTTCCTGGAGCGAAGAGCGCATCTCCCATAAACGTACTCTTATCCATATAGGCTTTGAGTGTTTGTGGGGAAACGGTTGTGACTTCTGACCAGGAGTGAAACCAGGTGAAGTACGTGGTTGGATCTGGAATCTTCCACATCTGACTTCCGTTGATGATGTAAACCGCATTTGTGTTTAAGGCCTTCACGGCTTTGACACTGGCGGTCCCTAAATCGAGCAAGGAAGAAAAGGTGGCTTCGTAGACATTTCCATCTGCCCCTTTCCAAACGGCGTGTTCGCGATCGGTGAGCATCGGTTCAGAACCAAATCCCATGTTCACGGTTTTTCCGCTGGTGGCATTCTCGTACCAAATATCTCCCTTTCCATCGATTCCAACAGAGATATCTTCGAAGGTGTCTGTCACACGGTAGTGAAGATTCTTCCAATTTTTTGTGCTAAACGTATAGCTGATATATCCATCCATGGATTGGTAAGAAATCGTATCTGCAGAAAGTGCGAAGCGACCATTGAGGGCTTTGCCGAAGTTGGCAACCCCATTTGTATCGCTCACGTATAACGTATTGTCAGAGCTGACATACGCCATACGATCGCCCACAACCTTTGCAGCTGACTTTGCATCCACAAACCAGTTCAGCGTTGCGCCTCCGTGTTCCTTTGGTTTTGTATCAACGGTTGGGTTGAAGGAATACAATCGGAAGTTCTGAAAGTATTGGATAGATCCATCTGACAAAAAGTGTGCATTCACAAGATCCCCTGGTGGTTCTGTCCATGTTCCAGGAATTTCTTGGACCTTACGTGTGGCTGTATCGACAAGCGCGAGTTGCTTGTTACCACCATCAAATTGAAACTTCGCGAGCACAACTCCATTACGTACATCGGCCACTTCTTGCCAAGGCACATTTAAGTTCCAGGTAAAATCATCGAAACGAAGAGTGGACTTATAATCAAACATGGAGAGTTTGGATTTCACCGCACCCGTCTTTTCCTCTTTATGCAAGATGGAAGTATAGATACGACTTCCATCAACAGCAGATGCTTCAAAATTCAATTCATTTGCTTTTCGTTCGATAGAAGCAAGCGTCTGGATCAACCCAGTCTCTGGAAGATATTCATAAACCGTTCCCCAGAAATTTTTGTCTGTGGAAGGAATAAAGTACACAAAACGATTGTCTTGTGCGCCATAGGAAGAAAGAGAAGAGACAGGCAAAGCGCTTCCATTCTTAAGAAGGGTCAAATCGACCTGCTTGCAGGTTGAAGCCTTTACACAGGATTTCGCTTGCTGTGTTACAAAAACACCATCACCTTGTTTAAATGGTCCTTGGACGGCTTTGCCACCGAACGAAAGTCGCTCAACACGATAGAGATCGTACTCCCACGTCGCGCTTGAAACCGTTGGTTGCCATTGGCCGTCTGTGGCGTTCACTTTGGTAATAAGTGGACTGACCGCAACAGTCACCAAAAGGCTGAAAAGAAGGATTTTCTTGAGGTTTGTCATAATATTAGAGGGATATTGAAGAAGAGAGTTTTAGCACAATTAAGGGGAAAAGATAACAAAAATAAGGCTTTTTGTCAAGCCTTACCTTATCAAATCGTTAATTCAACAGACTCTTCAGATACTGCCCTGTCACACTGGCTTTTGCTTTTACAATGTCCTTTGGCGTCCCTTCTGCGACCACCTTACCCCCTTTCATTCCTCCATCTGGCCCCATATCAATCACCCAGTCTGCTCCTTTAATAACGTCCAGGTTATGTTCGATGATGACGACCGTATTTCCTTTATCAACCAACTGATGAAGAACCAAGAGGAGTCGTTTGATGTCTTCAAAATGCAAACCGGTCGTTGGTTCATCAAGAATATAGAGTGTACGACCTGTTGCGCGTCGTGAAAGTTCTGTTGCGAGTTTGACGCGCTGTGCCTCTCCTCCAGATAAGGTCGTGGCAGGTTGGCCGAGTTTGATATATCCCAATCCCACCTCATGCAGCACGTTCAACTTATCAAAAATCGCCGATTGATCTGCAAAAAATCGTCGTGCTTCTTCCACGGTCATGGAAAGCACATCTGCGATATTTTTTAGTTTGTAGTGAACTTCAAGAACTTCTGGATTGTAGCGAGTCCCGTGACACTCGGTACATTCAACATACACATCCGGCATGAATTGCATTTCGATGCGTCGCATTCCATCACCAGAACACACTTCACAACGTCCTCCACCTTTTACATTGAAACTAAATTTACCTGCATCGAAGTTACGCAGCTTGGCTTCCGGGACAGCGGTGAACAAATCGCGAATGGCGGTGAAGACACCTGTGTAGGTGGCGGGATTCGATCGTGGCGTGCGTCCAATTGGAGACTGGTCAACCGCAACCACCTTATCAATCTGCTCCACTCCTTTGATCGCCTTGTGTTCTCCTGGGTAAACCTTTGCGCGATAAAATTTTCGCGAAAGCGCTTTGCCGAGAATATCCAAAATCAGTGTCGACTTTCCAGAACCAGACACACCGGTGACACACACGAGTGTTCCAAGCGGAATTTCCACATCAACATTTTTCAAATTGAACGCATTCGCTCCCACGATCGTCAGTTTTTTTCCATTTCCTTTTCGATACTTTTTTGGAACCGCGATCGTTTTCTTTCCAGACAAGTACTGACCCGTCAACGATTCTTTGATCTTTTTAATTTGCGCCGCCGTTCCCTCCGCAATAATTTCTCCTCCATACTCTCCTGCCCCAGGTCCGACATCAAACACATAATCTGCGGCGAGAATCATCGCTTCATCATGTTCAACCACAATCACCGAATTGCCGTTATCACGAAGCTGTTTGATCGTATCGATGAGTCGATCGTTGTCACGTGGATGCAGTCCAATCGACGGTTCATCCAAAATATAAATCACGCCAGAGAGTTGTGTCCCAAGTTGTGTCGCAAGACGAACGCGTTGTGATTCTCCACCAGAAAGGGTCATCGCACTACGATCGAGTGTGAGATATCCCAATCCGACTTCAATCAACTGTCCAAGACGTGTATTCACTTCTTTGGCCACACGACCCACGACAAGCTGTTCATCGGAAGTGAGTGTATCAACAAGAAGTTTGGTGGACTTACTGACTAACTGTTCAAAAAAGGCGCCGACATCTTCCACTGGCATGTTCACGACGTCCGCAATAGACTTCCCCGCGATCGTGACCGCGAGCACCGACTTCTGCAAACGCTTTCCTTCACACGACGGACAGATTGTGCGGCGCATGTAGCCTTCCAATTCTGAACGAACATATTCAGAATCCGTCTCGCGATATTTTTGTTCGAGCTGTTTTAAAATTCCTGGATAGGTAATTTCCTGAGATTCAAATGTATAGATCTCATCTCCTGTTCCATTCATCAAAATATCCAACTTCGCCTGCGGAATTTTTTCGACAGGCATGTCCATGGAAATTTTGTGTTTCTTTCCAACCATCTGCAGCAATCGCAAATAACTCGTCTGATTACCAGCGATGCGTGTCCACGGACGTACAGCGCCTTCTGCGAATGTCAGACGTCGATTTGGAATCACCAGATCCGCTTCGAGCACCAACTTTTCTCCAAGCCCCGTACATTCAGGACACGCTCCATACGGAGAGTTGAAAGAAAAAAGGCGTGGTTCTGGTTTTGGAAGATTGATGCCACAATTCGCACACATGAAACTTTGCGAGAA
>JBBTSF010000059.1:0-1289 GCA_038064815.1 Patescibacteria group bacterium | reverse complement strand
GTCTCGATCGTGCTCATGACATCTTCACGCTCCACAAAACTCATCTCGACGTCGATTTGTGTGTGTTCAAATCCGCGGTCTGCTCGTGGATCTTCGTCGCGGAAACAACGTGCGAGTTGAAAGTAGCGTTCGAATCCGGAAACCATCAGGAGCTGTTTGTATTGTTGTGGACTTTGTGGAAGCGCGAAATATTTTCCTGGTTGAAGACGAGATGGAACGATAAAGTCACGTGAACCTTCTGGAGTGGCTTGTGTGAGATACGGGGTTTCGATTTCTGTGAAGCGGTTGCTTAACAAAAATTGTCGGCATGCTTGCACGTACGCGTTGCGCAAACGAATATTGCGTTGCAAACGTTCTGTACGCAAATCAAGATAACGATATTTCAAACGCAAGGCTTCATCGACATTGCTTGAATCTTGATCGATGGGAAATGGTGGAGTCGTCGCGCGATTTATAATCGTCAGTGATGTCGCGCCGATTTCAATTTTTCCGGTCACCATCTCGGGGTTAATTTGTTTTTCATTTCGTGCATTCACAACCCCGTCGATCCCAAGCACAAATTCTGGTCGAAGTTCATCAACCAATGTGTTAGTCGCTTCATCCAATCCGGGTTTGTAAAACACAACTTGCACAATACCGTTTGCGTCGCGCAAATCCACGAAAATAAGTTTGTCGCCCATGCGACGAATGCGATGAACCCAGCCGTTTACATGAACCGTCTGTCCGGTGAGTGTTGGTGTTTGGTCAATCCAAGTACGTTGCATATTATTCAATCGTTATCGAGCCAATATAATTTACGGTTTGAAAATCAGAATCGTAGTAAGAGCCTGCGTTGCGGGCAAGAACCGTTGCCTTGTGCGTCACGCGATCGATGTAGGCCACATCATTTCCGTTGCGATCTACCACGATTCCATCTTTCAACCAATCCAGAAGTCTGCCGTTGGTAAAATGATTTTGATTCACTCTATCTTTATCTACGACAGACATCAGCCAAATACTACCACTTTCATAGATATCATATCCCCATTCCGTTCCATCTGGACCCAAGACGATTGGGCTGATCGGAAAATCTTTATCGATGAAAATGCGCGCTGCGGTATCCGTATTTGTATTGATCAGATAAATATCTGAAGGAGCTGCAGGCTCTGGTCCTCCCATTCCTTCAAATGAATCACCATCGCGAACTCCCATCTGAGAGACAATAATTTTGGACTGATCCGCATTCAGAGAGTACGCGTAACTCTGTTTTGAGAAATCAATGTGCGTGAGCTTACTAAACGATTTCAGCT
>JBBTSF010000058.1:15349-16587 GCA_038064815.1 Patescibacteria group bacterium | reverse complement strand
GCAAAAGGCATTCCTGACGCTCAAATTAAAAAAGCGATTTCACTGGGAGTAACAAAAATTAACATTGATACAGATGTTCGGATTGCCTTTGACGCGGGCCTGCGAAAATTTCTCAAAGAAAATCCAAGCGTGATCGACCCACGTGAAATGATGAACTCAGCAAAAGATCTCATCACTCAAGTCGCGCGTCACAAAATGCAGCTTTTTGGTTCATCAGGAAAAAAATAATTGTATGTTCGACATCATCACCATCGGCGCGGCGGTACGAGACGTATTCATGGTCTCGGATAAATTCGTGGTCGTGAAATCAAAAAAATTCGCAACAGGTGCCGGGGAGTGCATGGCGCTGGGGTCGAAAATCGAAGTGGATGAAATTGTGTTTACGACCGGTGGGGGTGCAACGAACGCAGCCGCAACGTTTGCGTCACTGGGGTTTCACACAGCCACCATGACACGGGTGGGAGATGATGCCTCTGGAAAAGATGTGATTGATGATCTGAATCGTTTTGGGGTGAGTACGCACTTCGTCCGCGCCATCAAAAAAGGTCAGACAGGTTATTCTGCCTTGCTGACCATGAATGATGGCGAACGCACAATCCTTACCTATCGCGGAGTCTCGTCTACATTTGAATCAAAAGATATTAACTGGGGTGGATGTAAACAAACTAAATGGATTTACCTGACTTCCTTGGGAGGTAACATCGCATTAGCCAAAAAAATTATTCTTGAGTCCGCAAAAGCGGGTGTTAAAATTGCGTGGAATCCAGGACAAGGTGAGCTGAAAATGGGAATGAAAGAATTTGCTCCACTCCTCCCCCATGTCGATGTTCTCATGGTGAATCTTGAAGAGGCACAACTCGTGACAAAAAAGAAAGAAGTGAAAGCCATGTTTGAAGCCCTGCACAGCGACGGAAAAATTCGTCTCATCACCGACGGGACAAACGGAACAGACGTGTGGCGAGATGGGTGGATGGCGCACTCTGGGACGACCGACGTCAAAGCGATCTCACGCACGGGTGCGGGAGACGCCTTTGGTTCTGGCTTTCTTGCCGGGTTCATCAAAAAAGAAAACCTCAAGTATGCACTCGCGCTTGGCACACTGAATGCGGAATCCGTGATTCAGCAATACGGCGCTAAAAAAGGTATTTTGAAATCGTGGCCATCTCTCCTTAAGACCCGAAAAATCAAAATCACAACCCTATGAAATACTCCATCTTTGTCACACGAGACATTCCAGA
>JBBTSF010000058.1:14064-15249 GCA_038064815.1 Patescibacteria group bacterium | reverse complement strand
ATCGGGATTATTGGAACAGGACGGATCGGCACTGGTGTGGTCAGACGGCTGCACGATGGATTTGGGATGAAGATTATCTACCAGGATGTCAGACGTAATGAAGAATTAGAAAAACAAACGGGAGCAAAGTTAAGAACACTTGAACAACTCCTTAAAGAATCGGATTTTGTCTCACTCCACGTTCCGCTTTTACCTTCGACCCATCATTTGATTAGTACCAAAGAACTGAGGCTCATGAAAAAAACGGCGTTCCTCATCAACACAGCACGCGGACCGATCGTGGATGAGAAAGCTCTTGTAAAAGCCCTTCTCAAAGAACAGATCGCGGGAGCTGGCTTGGATGTCTTTGAGTGTGAACCGCTCATTGCCTGCAATCCAAAAGATGTTGCGAGCTTACGCAAAATGCAAAACGTCGTTCTGACTCCACACACCGCTTCGGCCACAGAAGCCACACGTCAGATGATGAGCCGCATCGCTGCCGAAAACATTCTTGCCTTCATAAACAAAAAGAGACCGCCTAATGCAGTCTCCCTATCGTGAAACTCCACCTCGTTTAAATGCTTCGATCGTTTCGTTAAAAAGTTTTGCCCAAACCGGTTTATCAATTGCCAAAAGTGCTTCATGTGCATGCGCGATGCGCACCTGAGCACTTTTTTCTTTTGGCCGACGAATGTGCACGTAGTACTTCTTCGCCATGTCTTGGTTCGAGAGATTCCTCCATCGATAATTGGCGTCGCCTGGATAGGATCCAATATTGAGCGTCATGCGCGCCTCTTTATCCGCAATCGTCGCATACTCGTGGGCGACATCGTAATTTTTTCCTTTAGACATGAGCTCGCGCTCGAGAAACTCATGCTGAAAAACAAACGGGATTTCCTTTGGATTCATCTCAATTTCCAACCAAATTTCATTTTTGGGAATGTAGGAATACACCAAATCGTGCCCGCCAAAAATAAATTCTGGATCGATATACTGACGCACGATGTTCCCATCGATAAACGCGATCGTGAGTCCTCGACGTCGTTCTTTTTTAATGATGAGATTTGGAACCGGTCCAGGTTTAATGAGATGTGTCTTCTCATACTTCCGTCGCAACGGAATTCCAATAATTCTTCGCGGTACGGAAAACTCCTCCGTCTTCACAAAAAAATCTTTGTCATGTGCAAATGCCGCATCCAACCACCA
>JBBTSF010000058.1:8788-13964 GCA_038064815.1 Patescibacteria group bacterium | reverse complement strand
CCTCCGTCTTCACAAAAAAATCTTTGTCATGTGCAAATGCCGCATCCAACCACCATTCTCCCTGCGGAATAAAATACTTCGGCGCAAAAGATCCTGCACGAATCGAGTGTGAGTGAAAAACACCGAAGTCGCAATCTAATGTGCTACGAATTTTAAATCCATCAACAAGTTTAATGGACGAAGGATCAATGTGCATAAAAGGAATAGGGATAGTATATCGTAAAACAAAAATCACCGCATGTGTGATGCGGTGATTTTTATTCTCACAGTTTATCTTACATCTCTGCTTGCATCCGTGCCGCATCCATCACTTCCATGGAGTCACGTTTAAATTCTGCGATTTCCTCAGAGAGAACAGCATCCAAATTTGGAATCTCCTTTTTTAAAAATGAAAGAAGGGATCCGGGAACTTGTTCCTCTGATTCTAGGATACGATTAAACTCACTGAGCCTTTCTGCAGGAAGCAATTCCAAAACACGGATAATCACTTTCTGAAAAATCACTGTTCCCAACGCTTGAAGGGCTTTTTCCTGTTCTTCGGCCGATAAACGATCCAGTCCCAGCCCCATCAAAATGTTTTGTCTTAACGCAGAATCTTGCAGTAATGGCGTTGTCATAATTATTGATTCGTTCGTTTAAAGACGTTGAGAACCTTTCCCAAAAATCCCTTTGTTGGCTTGCTGACTGTCTCCACTTCCCCTACTTTTCCCATGACATCCGGATTAGTATCAAGCGTACTCACAACCGCTTCTGTCACTCCTTTCATTGCAGAGCTTTGAGAAAGAAGATCAATCCCGACACTATATGCACGGCCGGTGGCAACCATCGTGAGAGCAGAGGTGACAACCGCAGCCGTTTCTTTCCGTGATTTCTTTTTTAGCAGTTCGCTGTATTGCTCAGAAACTTCTTGTAATGATTCAAGACTTGTTTCCGATCGTTCGCGTTCCAAATCTTCCGAAAAACCACGTTCGATTTTTGATTGTAAGACCTTTTGTACTCCCGCTCCAGCAAATCCGGAGACGATATCTTGACCAAGGTTCAGAAAAAATGTTTTCGAGAAAAAGAGTGCCACGCTCGCGATCTCGACTCCCTCCCCCTCCTGACCGATTGCAGAAGTTCCAAAGGCGATTCCTGTGGCAAGAAGCGTCGTGCCAAGAACTTTCTTTACCGTACTCAACTGATCCCATTTTTCGTACAAGCGAGAAAGAGTTCCTTTCTGCTCAGGTGGAAAAGCCACAACCCTCGCCTCTTGAAGCAGTGTTTCTTCCTGAATAATAACGGTCTCAAAAATTTCTTTGCGCAAAAAATCTGCAAGCAACGTCTGTACTTCTGTTTCGTTTACACCCGAAGACACGAGTTCTATTTTCTTCGCTGCCACCATCACCTCTGCGTAGCGCTTTTTGGCATCGACATAAGAACGGTGATGTTCTGGTGATCCTGTTGCCGCATATTCCGCACGTGCGGAGGCAAGAACTTCCTGTATCTGCTCGATCTCACGCGTAAAATCTGTACTTTGTTCTGACTCACTCCGCCTTGTGAGTGCTTCCCAGATCGTGCGACTGTCCGCACCTTCTAAATCATCCTCTTGATTCAAGGATTCTTCTTGTTGTGGTGGTCGCTCACGATCAACCTCTATCGATTGTTCTGCCTCCTCTTGTTCACGGGAATTCATAGGAGTGTTTTCACTTCTGAAATAAGAGCGGCTCGACCGTATGGGGTATAAAACTTGGAGGAAAGGCGCTTGATCCCGATCAACTCAAATGTACTCAGCATGACCAAGATCATGTGCTTAAAAGATTCCATGAATGCTTCCAGTGAAATCTCTTGATCCGTCACAACGTGCCTTCGTGTCTCAAAATACGCCGTGATCATTTCTTCCCGGAGTGAGTCACGCAAGATGAGATAGAGAAACTTATCCAAAGTTTCATGACGCGTAAATTCCTGCTTAAGACCGTCGACAGCTCCAAATTCAAGGATGAGCTCTTTTTCTTCAATAAACTTCATCTTCGCTTCTCGTGTTGGAGCATCTTGAATCTGTTTGTAGATCTCAAGATAGTATTCCAAAAAATACCCCATCCCTTCATGATTGAATAATTGTAAATCGTATTCTTCTTGTTGTGCGGGGGTAAGCGTATTTTTAAGTTTTCTGCGCTGCTCAACAAAAAAAGAGGTTTTCTTGGCAAGCTCTACGAAGGCAGAGCTTTCTTTCACAAACTTCTCGATTCGCACGTGCTCAGGGGACACATTATCTGCACGACTGAGTATTCCCGCTAATTCTGAACACGCTTGCGCAACCTCCAACTCCAACGGACTCTCTTCACGCAACGTCCTTAAAAAAGAGTCCCACCGAGATCGGGTTTGGGTTTCATGCAAACGGGATGAAAGACTTTCCGTTTCCGAAAGAAAAGAAGCGCGAAGACGCTCGTACTCCGATTGCCAAAGCGACAGAGGTTTTCTGGCGCCTAAGTAAGATATTTTGGTCAATTCAGTAAGCAACATATGCTGTATTAGAACACATCCGAAGAACCAAAAGCAAACACCTCTCAGGTGTGAGAGGTGTTTGCTGGTGGACCAAAGGAGATTCGAACTCCTGACCCCTTGCTTGCAAAGCAAGTGCTCTACCAACTGAGCTATTGGCCCGAAAGGGTGACGAAAGGTTAACAATTTTTGCGTTTGTCGTCAATATCACCTACGCTAGAGGAGAAATATTAACACGGATTGTATGAAACGGTTTCTTCTTCTCCTTACGTTTGTCTCTCTTTTACTTCCCCTCACCTCTGCACAAGCCAGCGGATCTGGAATCGAAATCAAATTATTTGCTGGAACAAATAAAGAAAAACGTATTTCGATCCCTTCACAGAACTCCGTTGGAGGCGTTTCAATCGCCGCAGCAGACCTTGGAACAGACGGGGTTCCAGAATTGATCGTCGGAAACGGAATTGGATTAGAGCCACATGTGCGTGTGCTCAGACAAAACGGAACAGAAGTTGGAAGCTTTCTTGCCTATGCAAAAACAATGATGGCAGGAGTGAATGTGGCCGTCTGTGATTTAGATGGAGATGGATTTTCAGAAATCGTCACGTCCCCACAACGCGGCGGTGGTCCACACGTGCGCGTCTTTGATCGTTTTGGGAAATCCATCGAGCTAAGTGAGTTTGTGTACGACAAAACAAATCACCATGGGGTAAACATCGTCTGTGGAGATTTGATTGGTGATGATCGCGCGGAACTTGTCACACTTCCGACGGCGGGAGAAGGAATGAATGTGCGTATTTGGAAAAAAGAAGAGAACAAACTTGTTCTCGTGCAAGAATTTTTTCCATTTGAGACAACAGCCGCAGGAGTTGTCGGAACAATTCATAATCATCAGTTGATTCTTTCAGAACAAAAAACAAATTCCCCGCAGATCAAAACATTTGAAAATGAAAATGGAAACGTAAAAGAAAAAAATAAAACGACAAAAATACAAAATGAAGTTGGTGTTGCGTCCATTGTTATCCACAGCGATCAACTCATGCTGAGTGCAACACAAAATTTTATTTCTGCAGATCTTGATGGTGATGCAATCGTCGATTTGATCAGCGCACCTGCACGTCCTTCATTTACAACAGACAACGAAACACAAATTCGTGTAGACCTTTCTGAACAACGTTTGTATGCATACACGGATGGAATTTTAGAAAACACATTTTTGATTTCAAGTGGATTGCGCTCTTCCACACCACTCGGAAATCATCGAATATTAGCAAAAATTCCATTTGTTCATTATCGATGGGTTTACGGAGCAAACGATCCACGCAATTACGATCTTGGACGCGTGCAATACAACTTACGTTTCGCTCCACACATTTATTTACACTACGCATACTGGCACAACAACTTCGGTCATCCGATGTCACGTGGATGTGTGAATGTTTCTTTTGCAAATATGAAATGGTTGTACGAATGGGCGCGCGAAGGAATTGCGGTGCACGTTGTGAATTAATTTTGCAAAAAACTCTTGTTGTGATTTGCGTTTCCACATATAATATTTACATCGTTCAAGCATTGCGCCGTGTGTAGACGATTTCAAATCTGCAAAATAATTTTTTGCAGTGCTCGATCGAGCACTTTAATTCACAAGGAATGTAAGGAGGACTTTTTTAAACTTACATTCTCGCTCCTTCATAAGTATCAACACTCCTATGCCAGCAAAGAAAAAGGCAAAGAAGCCAGCAAAGCGAAAGGCTGCAGCAAAGAAACCAGCCAAGCGCAAAGCGGCTCCTAAGAAAGCCAAAAAGCCAGCAAAGCGCAAAGCCGCAAAACGAAAGTAAACGTACTTTCCGAAAACAAAAAACACTTCCCGAGGCGTAGGGAAGTGTTTTTGATTATCCAAGTTTATTTTTAATGAGACATCTGAGTTCGAACGCATTCGCATGCGAACAGAGGCCCAAATAAGAATTCTCATTGTCTTCCTCTACACGATCAATCATGCGTCGTGCGGTCGTTGGGCGTAAAATCGTGGCGTGCGGCAATAAAACGTAACCGAGAAAATCAATTCCTTGTGTCCATGTGCGTACATGAATTTTTTGCGGATGTAATTCGAGCTTTAATGTTTGACGTAAAAAGCGATCAATCGTTTCTGCCAAAGTAAATCCTTCGGATTTCGAAGAACTTAACATCACGAAATCATCGCAGTACCTTACATAATAACGAATGCGAAGTTTTTGTTTGATATACCAATCAAGCTCATGCAGATAGATGTTCGCGAAAAGTTGGCTGGTGAGATTTCCAAGGGGAATACCTGTTCCTGGTGTGAGAGAAAAACTTCGAATGATCTGTTCCAACAATCTCATTGTTTGTGAATCTTGAATGCGTTTATGCAGCAGACCAATAAGAATCTCGTGATTAATTGATGCAAAAAATTTTCGAATGTCACATTTAACCGCATAGACGGTTTTCGTATGATTACGACTGGCTTGTCGGAGAAATGTACGAAGTCTGCTTACGGCTGCGTGTGTTCCTTTCCCAACACGACAAGAATAACTATCGTAAATGAATCGTTTTTCAAACAGTGGCTCGATCACATTCACAATCGCTTGATGGACAACACGATCTTTCACGCGAGCTTTATGAATCGTGCGTTGTTTGGGATCACAAATCGTAAATGGTTCGTATGGACTATGGCGATAACGTC
>JBBTSF010000058.1:4518-8688 GCA_038064815.1 Patescibacteria group bacterium | reverse complement strand
ATCTTTTTCTTCCAAGACACCGGGCACGGACGCATCCATACCCTGAATTTTATACGGAATCCACTCCTGACAAAACAGTAATATCACGGAAGATTCCAAAAAAAGATGCGGAGTGCTCATCAATCCACACCGTGCGCTTCTGTATCCAAAATAGATGCAGAATTCTGACGGACATTGGGGTTGCGAGAGATTTCGGCGGTTCTCCGTCGTTCTTGAAAATCGGAAAACACACTGGCCTACTTTCCGATTAGCAGTTTATCACGTCGCTCGCGAGCGACGTGATTTATCAAAAGTTTTCAGAAATAAAAAAGAAGATCCAAGGACAGAGATCCGAGAATCTTCAAGTATCGAGTCTTCGAGTACCTAGCGCTGGCACTCCCGGAGCACGGGGACCGAGTACCTCGAACCGTCATCGCTGCGCCAGCGCGCGCTCAGCTCGGCCTCGCCGGAGTCGAGATCACGGTTCACACACGGCACGCGCTGCCACGACTCGTCGCCGAACTCGGGGACGTTGAGCTCGTAGCCGGCACAGAACCAGGCGCACCAATCCTTGTAGTCGATGGCCTCGACCCGCTTGGGGAAGAGCCAGCCGATCACGATCCCCTCATCCGCGATGGACGAGGGACCGCGCACGGACGTGATGTCCGAACGGGTGCGGTTGGTTTCGAGGTCCACGATGACCCATTCGACCGTCGGCTTGTGCGTGTCGTTGCCGGCGAGCAGGCGGAGCCGCTCGACGTCCTTCTTGTTGAAGGGCTTCTTGCCCGACAGCAAGTATTCCCACCGCCAGTTCTTGGCGTGCACGCGCTTGAAGCGCGCCGCGTGAGCCTCGAACGTCTTCTCGACGCCAGCGTCTCCCTCCCCGAAACGGATTCGGAACGAGAGATACGAATCGCGACCGACCGGCCAGGCCGGAGCGGTGCTGAGCAGGCGGACGAAGACGTCCTCCGTGAGGCCCCACTTCTCTTCGGCGTTGGCGCGTCGCAGCTCGGTGACGAGCTCTGCGGCGGGCCGCTCGAACGGATTCTTCTGCGGGTCAGCGGGCGGAGCCGCGACCTCGGGCGGGAAGAACTCGCGGGTCAGGGCGTTGATCGCCCGATCCACCCCTCCCTTCTTGCGAATCGCCTCGCCGAGCTCGGTCGTGAAACCGGCGTGGGAGACGAGCGCTCGAATGGTCTCGAGACCCTTCGAGAAGACATCATCCAAAAGGCGTGTCATTCGACTTACCTCATCCAAGAAACCGCGGGCGTATCGTCTTTGAGAAACGTTCCTCATTGATCGACGTACCATTTTGTTAAACGCGGCGTTCTCACGACGAATAGATCGTCGGTAAAACGCTGCGTTCAACTTTATCGTTCAGGACAAAGAGACACAGTAGAATATCAGGAAAACCCAATAAAGTCAACAGTTAGTCCTCAAAATCACAGTAATTGCGACTGTTTTTGCCTCTTCGACCCATCCACCAACGAAACCTTTCCATAAATCCCATCATACCCAGGCGTCACTCGCACCTCCCCGCGACGCATGCGATCGATGGCGATTGTGAGATTTGGATTGGATGCCTGTTTTGCGATTGTCTCGATCGGCACATCAAGTAAAAGAGAAAATTCATTTGCAATCGTGTCTGTGAGCCTCATGTATTCCTGGTCGACTTTTGTCGATTGAGTCGATTTCACTTCGTAGACCTCCGCAAGGATCTCCGCGAGAGGAACGATCGATTTAAAAGGAATCTTTCGAGTCGATACACTCGAAGCCTCACGATCTTTGAGTTGTTCTACACGATGATGAACCCCAAGCGTCATAGATCGCTTACACTTTGGACAACGATCTCCCAACTTTTTTGATTGAACAGGATCACACGAAAATCCGCAGCCTGCACAGCCATCAAAATGATACTTCCCTTCTTCGGGATAAAACTCGATCGTGTATTTGAAACGATTCGCGTCCTGCGTCCTGAGGACGTTCACAAAATCATCGTAGGTTGGTGGCGAATCAAACTCAAAGACGTTTGCTTCTCGCCCAAGATTACGCGGCGAATGTGCGTCCGAGTTTGAGATCATGACAACCCGATCCAGACCGGAAAGCTGCCAATTCATTTCTGGATTGGAAGAAAGACCCGTTTCGATCGCATAAATGTACGGCGCCATGGATCCAAAACATTCCTCGATGGCATCAAAACCCGACTTACTTCCAAAAATCGCAAACCACGGCGTCCATGCATGCGCAGGAATCACGATAATCTTTTCATCAATCTCTTTAAGGCGCTTGTATAGTTCTTCCGAATCGATCCCCAAAATCGGCCGACCATCCGCTTTCAAATTAAACTTCCGATCATGCATCATCGCAATGACTTTCTCACAGGTCTCAATCGACGGAGAAAAAATAAGATTGTGAATACGTCGCGCTTTGTCGTTCTTTTTATAAATCTGACTGACTTCTTGGACGAGCATGAACTCGGTGGAGGGCTTAGGGGCTAGGGATGAGGGATTAGGTCGGAGACGATAAACCCCCTGACGTTCTTCTATCAACTGTTCCTTGATGTGTTTAAACCACTCCGGATGCGTCCAATCCCCCGTCGCAACAACATCAATCCCTTTTCGGACACACCAATCCGCAATCGTCGGCAATTCTAATTGCTTCGAGCACGCTCGAGAGTATTTGGAGTGAATATGCCAGTCGACGATGTATCTCATAATGAATCGGGGAAAGAGTAGCGAAGTCTTCTTATTGTCTGTTCCATCTCATCAAGAAACTGATGCTGCCGCCAATTCCATTGTGCATCGTGGCCAACTTTACTCGCAATGAGCTGACGCATGTATTGCGAAGGAATTACGTCTGGAAGAGAGAATAAAAACTTTTCTTCGGATTGATTTTCAAAATAAAGATAAGGCTTATGATTCCATCGTGTAGATAGGTCAGAATGCTTCTCAATAGACTCCCCACGAAACGTTGTGAGCAAATCAGCTGTGGGATCAATAGGGATCGAAACGATTTGTATGTGCGCATGCTCCACGCAACAACCACCACGTGCATTCCATGAGGCAGGGCCGTGTTCAAACACGACCGTAGGACCATACTCAGATTGTAATGCGATTCGCACTCGACCCACCACCTCATTCAATTCCGCCGACCACGACTCTGAGAGGACCGCCGTGTTTAAGTAATGTTCTTTCGGAGCGATCAAAAGCCAACCAGGGATAAAAGCGCCGAGTGCAGGAAATACGACAAAATGTTCTGTCTGATAGACGTGTCGTGGAAACTGTTTTCCATCTAATTCAAAATGCCCGCGCTCAAACTCAATACAAAATGGGCACGCTGCATCAAATGATTTAGAAGTATCAGACATACTGACCGCGGCCAGGGTAATCTTGCGCCTGTGCCGTGTAATCTGCTTTTTCTGAAATGATGTTACGCACGCCCCCACGAGGATTTGGAACATCACCCTCATAGCGAGGAATCATGTGGAGATGGAAATGCATTTGGGACTGCCCTGCTGCGACACCATCATTCCATCCAACATTGAATCCATCTGGATGAAACTGGTTGCTAAGTTGCGATTGCGTGCGCCCAACAATCTCAAAACACTCACGGATCTCTTCTGGCGACAGAGCGAAGAAAGAGGACGTGTGTGCTTTCAGAACTACTTCGACATGTCCTGGGCTCACGGGAAAATCACTGAGTCGAACAAAGAATCGATCCGTTTCAAATAGTCGACCAACGTCTGGTATCTGTTGAATATCGCAGAAAAAGCATGGTTTCATACTAAACACTCTCCTCCAAAAATTTCAAAATATCTTCTCTCTTTACTGTCTTAAAATCCGTCGTGTCTACAACAAGCGTTTTTCCGCTCAGTGTGAGTGGCGGGAAAGTCTCTTGAAAAAAGCGTTCGTCGAACTCTTCGATCACTTGTTCGAAATGGTCGTTGTGTCCTGGGTGACGCGCATCATTATTTGCACGATAAAGAAAACGCTCGCGCGCAACAGCGGGATCAGCCGTCATCCAAATTTGATAAAGATCAGGCGAATAACGAGCAACCAGCGTTTCGATCCACCGCACATCATCTGACCAAAGAAACGTCGCCTCGATAATAAGATCAGACCCTCGCTCAAGGGACATTTCAATCAACCCACAAAACACTGGCCACGCGAGCCGTCCAATTTGTTTAGACCA
>JBBTSF010000058.1:0-4418 GCA_038064815.1 Patescibacteria group bacterium | reverse complement strand
ATGAGATCTTCCTGGAGTGTGATCATTGCCACTTTATTTTTCCAGGCAAAAAAGACCGATCGAAATGGGATGGGAGTTTCTTTTATTTTTACCTCACGAAGCTCTGAGCGGCCAAGTTTTTGTCGCTCACGCGCGACGATTGAATCTCGGGAGATAATTCTAATAGGAATCTTTTTCTTTGCGCGTTCTTGAGAAAACTTCGGAAAATATTCGTGTAGTTTATCGAAAATATCTTCAATGTGACTTACAGAAATCATTTCATCTGCCTCTTCAAGAGCTTCTTTTAAGACAAGCGTGAGTCCTTGTTTACCTTCGTAAAATCGCAAACGAGGCTTCGTGGATTTAGAAACGAACAAGGCTTGAAGTTCTGGCATTAAACTCTGGAGTCGTTTCTCCTGTTCCTCAAGTCGTATTTGCAAAATTCCTGGATCTGAAATAGCAAATCGCTTCTTACTTCCCTTTAAAAAGGAGGTCAGAAGGCTTTTTTGCATGAGAGTCCGTAAGGCATCGTACGCCGTTGAGCGAGGAAGGGATGCTTTTTGGGCAATCTGAACAGCGCTTCCGTGACCCAATTCCAGACAGGCCAAATAAATCTTTGCCTCTTTCTCGGTAAATCCAAGAGAAATCAGACTACTTTGTTTCATAAAATGTCGGCGGATCCGACGTTATTTTTATACAAAAAATATAGCTAAAATTAGATGAAATGTCAAATAATTGACCATTGATTGTTCGACCTTATTGTCACAAAAGCTTCATTGCGGTTGACTGTAGGCATGCTCGAGATAAAAAACCTTGTTTTTACCTACCCTTCTCTCAAACAAAAAAGAGACCCTCTCTTCAATGGGTTTGATTTAACACTCCCATCGCAAAAAATCATCGGGGTGATTGGTCAAAACGGAAGTGGGAAGACGACTTTGCTTCATTTGTGCGCAAATCTCTTATCTCCTGCACAAGGCACGATCTTTCTTGATGGATCATCCTGTCACAAAAAACAGATCTCCTATCTCTTCCAAAACGACCGTGAATCTCTCCTCCCCTGGTTATGTCTCTCCGACAACATCACATTTGATCAGCTCATCAAACGAGTTCCGCAAAAAGAACGTGCTAACTTGGCAAAAGCGCTGTGCGAACAAAGTGGAATCAAACTTGAACTCAATCGTTTCCCCTACGAACTCAGTGGCGGACAACAACAGATGGTCTCTATCCTCCGTGGGTTTGCTGGTCGTCCAGACCTTTTCATTCTAGACGAACCATTTTCTTCCTTGGACACACTGACACGACAGAATATGTTACGAGCATTCAAGCACATCTGGAGACAACAGCGTCCAACCTGCCTTTTCGTTTCGCATGACATAGATGAATTGTTCTTGGTTGCACATCACATTGTTGTTTTAGGTGATTCTCCTACACGGGTTGTGAAACGCTTTGATGTCGAACAAGAACCGAATCTACAACAAATACAAAAAAATGAAGTCATAAATCTATTAACATCTTCACCAAATCTATGAAAACCGCTCAAAAAATATCTCTCCTTATTGGTGCTTTCCTGCTCGTACTCTTTTTGGGAGCGCTCTTTTGGATAACACCATCGGATCCGCAAGAGAGTCTAAAAAAGCCTGTCGTCTCAGAATTGACTGAAATACAAATGGGCTATATTCCCGTTCCACAACCATTGTTCATTGCAAAAGAAAAAAAATTCTTCGAGGAGGAAGGAATTCATGTGAACCTTGTTGAATTTCCAAATGCCAACGCAAATCTTGAAGCGATGGTAAGAGGAGATGTGCACGGGAGTGGGTCGATCGCGTACTTCACCCTTTTTCCCTTCGAACTAAAATCTCCAGGATTCCTAACCACCTTCGTTTCTGGTTACGAAACAAAAGAAAAATCCTGGTCGCAACTTATTGTGAAGAAAGATCGGGCGATAAAAGAACCGAAAGATTTCCGTGGAAAGAAAATTGCTATGCGTGCGGGACTCTCGTCCAAAATTCAAGCGGATGCGGTGTTTAAAGGAATGGGTCTAGATCTTTCCACACTCACCTACGTGCAGGTCAATCCCGATCTCCTAATCTCAACATTTTCAAACCCAGAGGTCGATGCATTTCTTGATATCCAACCCTTTGGAACCATTCTTCTGAATCAGCAGCTTGGGGAACTATTTGCCGATCACCCACGCGCAGATTACATCATGGATCCGTATCCACTTGCCGCCGGAGTCCTCACGCGGGACTTTGTTCTCAAACACCCTGAAGAAACGAAACGCTTTGTGAAGGCGATAGAAAAAGCCATTGATTTTATTGAAACAAACGAAGCGGATAGCCGACAAATCTATACAAGCTATCTCAAATTGGATGCAGACGTTGCGAACAAAATGCCTCTTTTTCAAAACGTAAAATTAAAAGATCTCGACCGATCCGCGATTGAATCTCTTGTTACATGGGCGTTTGATTATGAACTCATCGAAAAGAAACCTAATCTCCAGACATTTTTTTTGGAACAGTAATACCCAAGTATTGATTGGGCCTCTGCTGGCGATTGGATGCTGGTGGATTCTTGAGATCTCAAACCTTACAAATCCCATCTTCCTTCCAGACATCTCGGATGTGATCCAGGCACTTTTTATTCTTCTCACAAAAAGTGGATTCGAAGACACTCTCCTTACCGCTTCTCGGACTCTCCTCTCCTTTTCCATTGCTCTTGCGATTGCCGTTCCGTTAGGAGTTGTTCTTGCCATCTATCCGACACTCTTTCGCATGAGTTCCGGTCTTGTTGATTTTCTTCGCTCGATCCCCGCCCCTGCGATCTTTCCAATCTTTCTTTTGATTTTTGGAATTGGTCCTGAAGCAAAAATAGCCGCTGCCGCATTCGTTGCGTTTTGGGTTCTGCTTGTACAAACCATTCATGCGATTTGGCATATCCCACGGATTCGAATGCAGGTTGCAACGGTCTATCAACTCTCTCTTTGGAAAAAACTTATCTATCTTCTCGTTCCTCAAACACTCCCCGAAATGATCACGGGAAGCAAAATCGCCATCTCGCTCTCTCTTATTTTGATTGTTGTCTCAGAAATGTTTATGACCTCAAATGGGGGAATGGGTGCGGTCATTTTAAATAGCTACATGAGCTTTCAGACGGACGTTCTTTATGCGGGAATTCTACTCGTCGGAATCATTGGATTTTTACTCAATAAAGGAATGACGCTTTTGGAAAATAGATACGTTCACTGGGCTGGCCGCTAAAAAATTCAGACCTGTTGGTCTATCGTCGAGTTGAACGCAATAGTTCCTCCGCGATCTCGCGCTCTTCTTGTGTATTGATTCCAATCACCTCTTCCGGAGCCACATCAATAGAGGAGAGCGTATGGCCTTCGGCGACGGCCATACCAATGAGATCGGTGAGGTAGTATTCTTTTTGCGCGTTTTCATTTTTGAGACGAGCAATATGTTCCCAAAGCCATTTTGTATCAAAACAGTAGATGCACGGATTCACCTCCGTAATTTTTTTTTCTTCTTCTGTCGAATCTTTGTATTGCACGTCCCGCGTCATGCGACCGCTCTCATCGCGAATGATACGACTCCAGTGTGTGAAGGCTTTACGCCATCCTTCAAAGTCGGGAAGGCGCGTGGTCATCAGTGTGAGTATATTTTTATCCTGCTCGTGACGTGTCGCGAGTTTTTTCATCGACTCTGCAGAAATAAACGGATGGTCACCGTAAAGAACCATGAGGGCATCAGCATCTCCTACCGCGTCCTTTGTGATCATAACCGCGTGACCCGTTCCGAGCTGTTCTTCTTGAACCACGTAGTCACAATCGCCTCCAAACGCCTCACAGAGTCTGTTGCGTTCATGTCCGATCACCACAATCGGTCGACTGATTCCAGAAGCGATGGCGGATTCATGAAGGTATTGCAAAATTGGTTTACCCCCCACAGGAGTAAGTGCTTTTGGAATATCCGAATTCATTCGTTTCCCCTTCCCAGCCGCAAGAATGACGAGTTTGAATTTCATAACCCGCGTATCATAGCAACGCACGATTTTTTTTCAAGATTGACAGGCGATTGTCAGCGTGATCAACCTGGGAACGCAAAGTAAAAACCAATAAAAATACCGACAAGGACGCCGATCGTAAATAAACCAGCAGATTTTAAAAGGTTGCAGATGGTGCAGGGTTGTTCAGACATATTCTTTGGTCCCTATCTTACAGGAAATAAAAAAGACCCGCATTAGCTGGGTCGACGAAGTTGCTCGGCTATGGCCTGGCCGATTGGGCTGTTCGCACCGATCTGGGTTGCGCGATAGCGAGCGATCATCTCGTTCAGTTGAGTCATGTCCTCGACCCACCCGTAGACCTGCGCACGCAGGGGCGTGAGCGAGAGATCCGCAAAAAGAACGAACTGGGAACGATGCGCGAGAAGCGTCTG
>JBBTSF010000057.1:1944-16736 GCA_038064815.1 Patescibacteria group bacterium | reverse complement strand
ATTTAGCAGCATGTGCAAATGAGATTTTAAAATAAGGTCAGGTCGTGGTGTTGTCTGTAAAGTTTTGAGATGTATGACGCTTCCGATTCGCATTCAGCAAAATAAGATTTTGCTCGCAAAAGCCTATCTCGGTTCAGATCAAGCCTTCGTTTGGATCGGTCCACATCCAATCGGTCCGTCTGACGACGATGATGTCAGAGTTGCGCGTGATCGTAAGCTGGCAGAAGAGGTGTGGAAGACTGGTCAGACAAAAAGACCGTCGGGAATCAACGCGTTTGTGATCACGGATACGGATAGTGATGGGTATTACGAACTTGATACGACTGGTTGGGAGGCTGGATGCTATCGGTTTATGTATCACGGAAATGAAAATGAACAGACTCCGTTTGGAACGGATTTAAATCCAACAAGTCGAGATCTGCAGTATTCCTGGGCAAAGATTCCGGACGAGGCGCGAGATCAGTCAGAGATCAAACCGTTTGTGTATTGGGAGCCGAACGGACGGGGGTTTTGTTTCCGGGTGGAGGTTGCACAAACCGGTGAGGTTTTTCCAGTCCGATTTTGATGAAGTTTTAATAGGATCAGGTTATGGGATGTCCTGTCTTTTTTACTTGAATCTAGAAAAAGAAGAAAAAAGAAAAACGCCCGACAACAGGTCGGGCGCAAGGAGGCAGCTCAATCTTCCTCGATCAATTTGACGAACTCCACCAGTTTGCGCTTGGCTTCGGCGCCACCCTTTTGGAAGTCTGAGAGATAGAGTTCGCGGGATCCGTCCTCGTTGGTCATGTGCATGAGGATGCAGATGAGCGGGTCATTTTTTCGCGTGCACTTGACGTCCATCTTGTCGCTGCCACAGGTTTCGGGAGTTCTTTCGCAAAACCTATCGGTGTACTCGAAGTACTTTATGTGCTTTTCGCGATTGCAGCTCGGGACGCGCACGAGGACGAAACAGAAGTCGACGACTTGCGAAGGATACGTGCTCTGCGCCCAGGTTTTCCGTGGCTGCATCTGACCTACGGTGAAATTGAAGTTCGACAGCACCCAACCCAACTGGTAGAGCCAGAGCCGCATTGCTTTGCGGATGGTGCCGTTCCTGTTGTAGAGGGGTCCGTCTGGCGGCAGTGGGATCCACATCGTGATGGGAACTTTGGCGGTCAAACAGAGACACTTCGAGTTATCTGCAAAAATATTTTCAAAGCTCAATTGAGACCTCTCTGTATTTGGAGTGTTGAATCTGACCCAATGAACAAGCGGGTAACTTACCAGAAATCATGGGTTTTGTCAATCGAATGTCGTGCCTCCTATACAGAATCTTGACAGAAACCCACAAAATTCGTAGACTATTTTCGAACTAAAGATTTGCCGTAGACAACGGGCTGCCGAAAGGTACAAGTCCCGTCGAGGTGAAGGAAAACGCACTGAGGTGTTTTTTCCATCAACCTGCGGCCCAAATCCGCAGTTTTTATTTAAAGGTCGAATAAATCGTTCCAAAAGATCACGTATGCCAAAAACACGTGCACAAAAAGAAGAGATCATTAACGATTTGGCCGAGAAGCTTTCTCACATCAAGTCCGCGGTGTTTACCACGATTTCTGGATACACCATGGAAGATGCCAATGCACTTCGGGCAAAAGGACAAACACACGGGGTGGGAGTCGTGGTTGCCAAAAAGACATTGCTTCTTCGCGCGCTTGAGAAAAACGGATTCACCGTTGAGAAGGACGACTTGGAAGGAAGTATTCTCACCACGCTTGGATACAATGACGAAGTGTCAGCTGCCAAACTGGTCGCAGAATTTTCTAAGAATCGTGAAGGAATCAAAATGGTTGGTGGAATTCTCGAAGGTCGGGTCGTTGATGGCGCTGCTGTCACACAGCTCGCTTCATTGCCAAGCCGAACAGAACTCTACGGAAAACTCGTGGGTTCACTCAATGCGCCAATTTCCGGCTTCGTCAACGTCCTTGCTGGAAACTTGCGCAACCTCGTTTACGTTTTGAATGCTATTAAAGAATCTAAAGCCTAATTATGTCAGACGAAACAAAGTTTAAAGATCTTATTGAAAAGATCGAACAGATGTCCGTTTTGGACCTCGCAGAATTGGTGAAAGTGCTTGAAGAAAAGTTTGGTGTGAGTGCCTCTGCTCCTGCCATGATGATGGCCCCAGGCGCCGCTGCCGCAGGTCCTGCCGCAGAAGAGAAGACATCTTTCGATGTTGAACTCACTGCCGCTGGCGACAACAAGATTGGTGTGATCAAGGCCGTTCGTGCCATCACCGCTCTTGGACTCAAAGAAGCCAAGGATATCGTCGACGCCGCTCCAAAGATGGTGAAGGAAGGCGTTTCCAAAGAACAAGCAGAAGACTTCAAAAAGCAACTTACCGAAGCTGGCGCAACTGTCACCTTGAAGTAAGACAAACAAAAAACAGGCTCAGGCCTGTTTTTTGTTTACGAAGTTAACGTGAAATGTGACTTGGAGCGATCGAATAGATTTTTGAATCCGACAGAAGATAGATCGCATATGCTCCTTCATCCACAATGATGTCGCTGAGATTGGTAAAGACGTCAGAGCGGTATTGGACCACGAATGCGCCTGTGTCTTTGTTGAGAACGACGATACGTTTTGTTTCTGGTTCCAGAACGTAGAGGTATTTGCTTTCCGTATCTGTCCAAATATCTGTGGCGTTTGTGATAGGAGGATCCACAACACCTGTGTCCCATTCAACTTCTGCGCCGCTGACAAATCGTGCGATTTTTCCATTCTGTTTAAGAACGAAGACGGTTCCATCAATGATGAATGCACGTGCATCCCCAAGTGGTGTGGTTTTGGTGGTGATCCATTTTGAACCTCCATCTAGTGCATCACCGGTCTTTCCAAAACGATAGATTTGTCCATCGCTTCCGTTTTGGGCAAGCACGTAGAGACGATTTGCATACGCCATCACATCCTGCCATTGCCCGTCTGCTTTCGGGAGGGGGAGCGTCGTCTGTGCCGATTCTTCTTTCTTAAATTCAACGAGCGTTTGGTCTTTGGTCAGCCCGTAGACACGATCGTCGTCGGCGCTTGCCGCCACACTGACGCGCGCGGCCGCTTCTTGAATACTTGCGGGTTTGAATACTTTTTGTGTGCGATCTAGCAAATAGACGCGGCCATCCGAGGCAAAGACGTAGAGATCTTGTCCAACCTTCACAAACGATTGTCCAAAGATGCCGTCTGTCAGCGCGCTGAGATCTCCTAGAAGGGCAGGATTGGGAACGGTGACCACGTGACGAATCTCATCGGTGGCACGTTGAATGTCGTTTCGTAGAGCTGTCACTTTTTCTGTCCGCTCTGGGGTATTTGTCGGAAGCTGATCGATGAGCGCTCCTGCGGCGAGGTACAAACTGCGTGCTTGATTTTCATCCTTATAGATGATCGCGCCCGCTGCACGATCCATCGCATCTTCCACTTTCTGCACTTGGGTCTGGTAAGCACCTTCCTCTTGAGAGCGAGTTCTGGAAGCGGAGAAAAGAGAGATGCTCACAACGAGGATAATAGCGACCCCCGCGATTCCACCCATGAGATACTTTGTGGATTTTTGCGCGTTGCGAAGGGTGTGGACGCTTTGTTTTGCCCAGACAACCATTTTCAAACGACCGTCTTTTGTCTTCAGATTTTGTAATTTTCGATACGCACTCCAAACCATGGTGCGGACCGATCTCCAAATAAACCGAGGAACTCCATTTTTTTGTGCCACCGCCCGCATGAATCGGGAATGTTCCTTGAAACGTTTAAACATTTTTGAAACCGCGGCCACCAACACACTGAAGCGAGGAGATTGATCTTCCAGAAATTGTTGTGTTTCATCTTCCTGTTGTTTGAATTGTTGAAGCGAAACCTCAGATCGGATTGTGGCTCGCTGTTCGCCTGCTGTGATGTTTTGGGCATCAAGAATTTTTAGAATGATGAGCAGGAGTCCTGTTTTGTGTGGAAAGTATTGGCGGATTTTTTCCGTGGATCCTGTTGGGGGAAGGGTTGTGAGAACGGCGTTGAGTTCGTCTTGAGGCAACGCTCGTTGGAGGTCTTGGTTACAGATGGCGAATACGTCTCCTTCGTGAAGATCTCCATCAAGGACAATCGCAAAGGCTTTTTCCCAGGTGGGTAAGGATTGTTCTGTTTGAATGCCACGAAATAGATTGAAGACTTGGTAGCTCTGAGAAGGTTTTCGGTGAAGGAAAAGTGCGGTGAGTTCTCCGGTTCCAGAAATAAACATTTGTTCATCACAGGCAATCCCGACGAGCGCATCGAGGTGTTCAATCGGAACGCTCCATCGTCCTTCACGTACTTGTTCTGCCAACGTGTCGTTCAGTGCACCCAGAAATTGCTCAAAGCGATGTTGTGCGTTTGCTTCCGCACCGAAAGCTTCTGCAAGACGGTGGATTTGTTCAGAGAGGATTTGGAGAAGCAAGTCTGTATCCGCGTTTTCTTTACGTGTTTTTGCCAATAAAAAGACAAAACCACTTCTTGCATTCAGCGGGAGAAGGATGGAGAGACCTTCGACTTCTTCTTCGGGTGATTTCGCGACGTACTCCGCCGCCTTCATGGTGATTCCCATAGTGTTTGCCCTCCCTTTGGGGTTTGTGTACATTATACCTAGATACATTTCAGGTGCAACCAGAATTATGCAAAAGCAGGGATTCAAGCTTGAACAGATGTTTGGTTCAAAGACGCGTGCCCGTCTGATGAGCCTTTTCTTGCAATATCCCAAGGAAGCTTTTTTTGTCCGTGAGCTCACTCGCCGCATTGATGCACAGCTCAATTCTGTCAGACGCGAGCTCAAAAATTTGATTGAAATGGGGTTGATCATCGAAAAGATTTCGGAAAATCGAAAGAAGGAAAAGACCCTTGCGGAAAAGAAAAAGTATTATATTGCGAACGAGACGCACATTCTTTTTGAGGACCTACGTTCTCTGTTTCAAAAAGTTTCGATTCTTTTGAAACAAAATCTTGTGCAAGAGGTCGATGCCAGTGGAGAGATTTTATACTTTGCGTACACGGGTCGGTTTGTGGATGCCACGGAAGTTCCCACAGATCTGCTCATCGTCGGATCGATCAAGCAAGCGAATTTGGAAAAGTTGGTGGCAAAATTTGAAAGCGAGTTTGCTTACGAAATCAACTATACGCTCATGCCGAAGGAAGAATTCTTGGATCGCAAGCAGGTTGCCGACCGCTTTCTTTTCTCGATCTTAAACGCAGAGAAAATCGTGATGATCGATCGTCTTTCCGTATGATGCTTTTTTTGTGCGCACAAGATTTACAACAGCTTTGGATCGGTCTTCTGAACGAAGAAACCTTTCACGTCATCGAACGCAAGGATATTTTTCCGGAAGGGTATCTCAACGAAATCGATTTATTTTTGAAGCGCAATGAAATACGTCTTGAAGATCTCACAGGTCTTTCTATTGTCACAGGCCCTGGTTCTTTCACTGCGAGTCGTATCAGTTTAACGATTGCGAATACACTCCACTTTACACACAAGCTCCCATTGTTTGTATTGAAGAACGAAGAAAATCTTTCTCCGATCGAGCTTATTTCAAAATTTGGCGTGGGGCAGAAGGTGGAAGAAGAGGAGTACGCGCACGCCTTTTATAACCGTCCGCCGCACATTACGAGTCCTTTTGGGGATAAGCCGTTGGATGCGACTGCGTAAAAAATGTTAACGTATACAGATCGATCTCTATTTTCCCGGCTTTACCGGGTCTAACGATTCGTCATCTATGTATATTTCTGAAGTGCTTCAAGGACCGCTTCTCCAACTTTGGGACACGATGGTTGCGTATCTTCCAAATTTGCTTGGAGCGATTCTCGTTTTTGCGCTCGGAGTGATTATCGCGTTCGTTTTACAAAGCGTTGTCGAGCAAGTCATCAAACTTTTGCGCATTGATGATCTTGCCCAGAAGCTCGAGATTCGATCACAGTTTGAACGCATCGGCATCCATCTGCACATCGGTCGTCTTCTCGGATGGATTGTAAAATGGTTCTTTATCATTGTGGCCCTTATCGCTGCGACAGATATTTTGGGATGGAATCAACTCACTTCGTATCTGCAAGACATTGTATTATTCATCCCAAATGTGATTATTGCAGTGATTATTTTGCTTGCGGGAATTTTGCTTGGAAATTTTGTGCAGGGCGTGGTGAAGTCTGCCGTAGAAGCGGCACAACTTGCGTCCGCAAATTTTCTTTCCGGGATCGCAAAGTGGGCAATCCTTGTCTTTAGTTTTATGGCCGCGCTTGTCCAACTTCAAATTGCCCCAGACCTCATTCGCGTCCTCTTCACTGGATTGGTGTTCATGTTGGCGCTTTCGGGTGGACTCGCATTTGGACTTGGTGGTCGTGATCAAGCAGAAAAGTTTCTGGCGCGACTTCGCAAAGATATTTCATCAGAACGTTAAATGTCGACCGATTATCACTACGGCAAGATGCGATTTTGGGAAATGTTCCCCGGCCTTCTGGTTTGGGGAACTTTTTTCCTTGCGTTTCTTTTTTCCTTCATCCAGCCGTTGTGGGTGATTATTTTCATTATCATCTTTGATTTGTTGTGGTTGTTTCGTGTTATTTACTACAGCATCTTCATCGTGCTTGCCTGGTGGCAGTATCGCAAAACCACAAGGATTGATTGGATACAAAAATTAGCGAAGCTCCCCAGAGCAGATCGTGTTTTTCATCTCATCTTTCTTCCGACTTATAAAGAGTCCTACGAAATTATTCAAACAACGCTTCGGAGTTTGCAGGACAACACCTTTCCCAATGAACGCATGATGATTGTGTTATGTGGGGAAGAAGCGGATCGTGAGCATTTTCAGGAGTGTGAAAAACGAGCCAGAGAGGAATTCGGATCTGTCTTTAAAAAACTTTACACCACTCTGCATCCCAAAGGGCTTCCGGATGAAATTCCGGGAAAGGGTTCAAATTTGCATTGGGCAGGGGAACAGATGAGTCTTTTTTTGCAGAAAGATTTTCCAGAAATTCCAGACGCAAATATTGTCGTATCTGCGTTTGATGTGGACACGATTGCTCATCCGCAATACTTTTCGCATCTGAGTTATCTCTATTGCACGGTCGAAAATCCAACGCGCACGTCGTATCAACCCGTTGCTCTTTTCTCAAACAACATTTGGACTTCATCTGCGCCTGTGCGGATTGGCGCGTTCGGTACGACGTTTTGGTTGTTCGGGGAGCTTTCGCGTCCAGAACGTCTTTGGACATTCTCTTCGCATTCGATGCCGTGGCTCATGTTAAAAGACGTGGGGTTTTGGCAAAAGGATATTGTCAGTGAGGATTCGAGAATTTTCATGCAAGCCTTTTTGCATTATCACGGAGACTATCAGGTGGTTCCTGTTTTTCTTCCTGTTTCGATGGATGCCGTCACAGGCAAAACGTACTTTGAGTCATTGAAAGCGCTGTATGTCCAAATGCGTCGTTGGGCGTGGGGGGTTGAGCATCTTCCGTATCTCATTGATGGATTCCGAAAAGATCCAACGATTCCGATGACGAAGAAGATAAAATATTTGTTCAACCACATTGAAGGCATGTACACCTGGGCCACGGCTCCGGTGCTCATGTTTGTTCTTGGTTGGCTTCCGCTTCATCAGGCAAAAGGACAGACCAATGCGATTGTTCAAGCGGCTCCGTTTACGCTTGAACAGGTCATGCAGTGTGCGATGGTGGGAATTCTCATCTCTGCTGTCCTTGCACTGACGCTTCTTCCAAAGCGTCCTGGCCGCGTCGGAAAACACACGTGGCTTGTGATGATTCTCCAGTGGGCTTTGTTGCCTGTAACATTTATTCTGTTCGGTTCTTTTCCAGCCATTGATGCCCAAACACGATTGATGATCGGAAAGTATCTGGGCTTTCATGTCACGAAAAAGGCGAGAGAGTAAACGATCTACATCGATCTTGTCTCTTCTAAAATAATCCGTTTTTCAAAACCGCCCCGTTCGGCGTGTTTTTGTTTTTGAACGAGTTGAAGCTGTTCTCGGTTGGTTCCGTGCAAGGCCGTGAGTGAATGAATCACTTCGAGAAGATCTGCGAGTTCTTCAGGTTCTTCGCTGTCTAAATATTCCTCAAGCTCTTCCACGAGTTTAGTTTGCAGCGCTTTTTTATATTCCTCTTGATTTGCCTCGTGAGTCATTGCGATTTCGCCGCGCTCCTGAATGATCTCTGGAATTCGGTCACGCACGAGTTTATCGAATTTTTTGGCGAGCGGATGATAACCGCTTTTCATGAGATTTTGAATCGGGATAAAGAGAGGATCGGGAAGTTCTTCCCAGGCGCGCCATTCCCAGCCGGTGCATTTATTCGGTTCACAGATCAGTGGCTCTCCAGATGGACATTCCGCTTGGACGAACAAAGTGATGTAATGCCGATTTTCTTCACGCATGATGTCGTTTGTCACGCCGACAAAGCGTGGATTGCTAATTTTGAGAGCTGTTTCCTCTTCGACTTCGCGTGCGGCACAGGTCTGCCACGTTTCAAATTTTTCCAAATGTCCTCCGGGAGGAGCCCAGGTTTCGCTACCATGCGCACCGATACGTTTTCCAATTAAAATTTTTCCGTTTCTGACAACGAGCACACCAAGTCCCACTTTTGGGCGTTCATATTCCATACAGTTGTTTTTGAGTGGCAGATCCCTTACCATGACAGAACTTCCTATGTACCCACGCCTCTCCATTCATATCGTTGCCTGGAATTCCATGCGGTTTATTCCAGATCTGATTGCCTCATTGTCTGAGCAAACATTTCAGGATTTTAATATCCTTTTGATCGATAATGGTTCAACCGACGGCGTGGAAACATTTATACGACAAGAATACCCGCAGATGACTTTTTTGCGCAACGCCCGCAACTTGGGATTTTCTGGCGCGCACAATCAGGGAATTCGTTACGCACTCGAGCATTGGGATGTGAAGGATTATGAAGATTCGTTCATTCTTGTCACAAACCCGGACATCATCCTGTCTCCAACCTTTCTTGAGGAACTCATGAAGGGAACGGTTGATCATCCAACGGTCGGAGCATTCGGGGGGAAACTGCGTCGTGCGTTTGGCGAGAATCTTGCCGACGAAGCGCTTCAAGAAACCGTTCGTTCAGATTTGCTAGATTCCACCGCGTTGCGCGCGCATCCCAATCGAACGTTCACGGATCGTGGGGCGGGGGAGATGGATCAAGGACAATATGATAGCCAGCGTGAAGTGTTTGGCTTGTCTGGTGCGCTCGTGTTGTATCGTGCGTCTGCCTTGAATGAAGTGCGTAATGACTTTGAATTTTTCGACGATGATTTTTTTGCATACAAGGAAGATGTCGATTTGGCGTGGCGACTTCAGCGAGCGGGGTGGGATGCGCGTTATATTCCAGAAGCATTAGCGTTTCACTATCGAGGCATGTTTGGGCCTGAGAAGATGGGATTTTGGGAACGCTTCCGCAATCGTCGATCGAAATCCAAAAGTCGAAGTTTCTATTCCACGCGCAATCATCTTTTGTTGCTGGTAAAAAATCTTCCCGTGATTGATGGAATTCTCGCGGTGTTTCGTATTGTTCCCTTAGAGCTCGGACGTTTTTTCTACACGCTTTTCTTCGAAGCATCGAATCTACGTGCCTATTCAGCAGCGCTTTCGCTCACGCCAAAAATTTTGAAGAAGCGATTTCGCCTCATGAAACTTCGCAAGCGGGGTTCCAAAGAATTGCGTAAATGGTTTGTATGAAAAAAGATGTTTCCATTTTGATCGTGCACTACAATACTCCTGGCCTTTTGAAACAAACCCTCAAGGGAATTTTTCAATCGAATCCAAAGGTTAGTTTTGAAGTGATCGTGGTCGATAACAATCCATCGATGCGCGTTCGAGATTGGGTGCAAAAGGAATTTCCGTTGGTGAAGATCTTGATGAGTGATTCGAATATTGGCTTTGGTCGAGGAATGAATCTTGCGATGCAACATGCAAACGCCCGTTATTATTTTGTATTTAATCCAGACATTGCAGTATTTCCTGATGTGCTCGAATCTTTGGTTTCGTACATGGATGCACATCCGGATATCGGCATGCTCGGTCCGAAACTCCTCAATCCCGATCAAAGCCTGCAATACAGCTGTTACCGCTTCATGGATCCAAAAGTGATTTTTTATCGCCGCATTCCCGTGTTGCGTTCGCTTTCATTTGCAAAGGCGGCTGTGGATGCGTATCAGATGAAAGAGTGGGATCATCAGGAAATTCGAGAGGTGGATTATTTACTTGGAGCGGCGATGTTTGTCCGTAAAGAAGCGGTCGATCAGATTGGAGGATTTGATCCAGAATTTTTTGTGTACTTTGAAGATCAAGATTGGTGTCGACGTTTTTGGCTGGCTGGCTGGAAGGTTGTCTATCATCCAGGAATTTCTTTAGTGCACTATCATCGCCGAGAAACCGCAGAAGGATCTTTTTTTCAACAACTTCGTAATCCGCTCACGCGCATTCAGATGCAAAGTGCGATATACTATTACAAGAAGTATCGTGGTCAATCTCTTCCTTTGCATGCACACTCCCGCGTTTCTACGCACAACCGAACCTGAATCCATTCACCGTCGCAATCGCCGTCGGAACTATCTTCGTGCTCTTTTTGTCACGGTGGCTGTTCTTGTTGTCACCTGGCTCGTGATTTTCTTTTTAGCGATCGGGCAAATCGCGAAAGCGACATTTGATGTCAAACAAAATCTCACACAAGCGCGCGAAGAGGCGCTTGCATTCAGATTTGGACAAGGCCGCGAAGCTCTCCTGCACGCACAGCAGAATGTGGCGAGTGCCAAGCATGGGTTTATTCTGTTAGAAAAAATTTGGTTCATTCCAGGATTCGCAAAACCGTTTATCGCGCTTGAAGGAACGTTTGATTCCACAATACAAATTATCGAGTCACTCTCCTCTTTGTTTGCGCTTGGACAAGATGTGAGTCAGATTGCGGGCCTGAGTGAAAACACGTTGAGCGACATGCAAACAGGAATTTCTCCACATCTTTCCTACAAAGAATTTCCCACCGCCACAAAACGTGCGATTCTTGAGCGGCTGAGTACCTCTTCTCATGAACTTGATTTACTTTCCTCTCGAATCAAGATTGCCTCGGACGAGTTTTCCTCGCTTCGGTCCAACCCGCTTCTTGCAGGTTTCTTAGGCACACTCGAACCTGTTTTTGCGCGCATGGAATCCTTGCAGACCGATCTTCGTGTTGCTTCGGTGCTTTCTCATGTTCTCCCAGAACTTGCCGGGTTGAATACGCCTCGCACACATCTTCTTTTGTTTTTGAACAACGACGAACTTCGACCGGGCGGGGGATTTATTGGAACGTATGGTCTGATGCGTGTGAAGGATGGAGATGTCGTTCAGTTTGATACGAAAGATGCCTATGCGATTGATTCTGTTGTCGCCAAGCAAGTGAACACCATTCCTCCCACGCCATTGCAAACATATAACGCCACATCGAAATGGTTTTTTCGTGATGGAAACTGGAGCCCCGATTTTTCTTTGAGTGCACGGCAGGTTTCTGCGCTGTTTGAACAAGAGTCCGCGCTTCTTCCGGCGGGTTCGTCTGTGCCATCCAGTACAGAAATCGATTCTGTCATTGGGTTTACTCCGACCCTTGCTTCAACACTCCTTGCGTATTTGGGGCCGATTGAAGTGGGAGGACAAACGTTCACCTCGAAAAACGTTCCAGAGTTGATTGAGTTTGAGGTTGAAAAAGGATTTCAACAAAATGGGATTCCGTATGATCAACGAAAGGAAATCTTGGCAGATCTCGTTTCACAGATCCAAGAACGTCTCATGAATCTGCCATTTTCAAAGTGGGGAGACGTCTTTCCATTGATTTCTCAAGCGATCGAAACAAAGCAGCTTGCGCTTTACAGCGCTAATCCACAAATTCAAAAAACGATTTCCGAAGTCAATTGGGGAGGAGTTGTTTCACCAACGACCGTGGATTCCCAACTGTTTGTCGATGCAAACCTTGCGAGTTTAAAATCTGATCCAGTGGTCTCGCGTGCGATCACATACAAATTTTTCCGAAACGAAAGTGGAAAATGGATTGGACGTACAACGATCAAGTATCATCATGCGGGATCATTTGATTGGCGCACCACGCGTTATCGGAGTTATGCGCGTTTGTATGTTCCAAAAGGTTCGACACTTATTCGCACGATGGGATCGTTTCAAGGAATTGGCACAGATGTTTCTGAAGAGCTTGGGATGAGTGTCTTTGGAACATTTGTCACGGTTGAACCAGGCAAAGACCTTTCACTTATTTTTGAATACACGCTCGCAGACAGCGTCGTTGAGGCGATTCGTCAGCAAACCTACAACCTCACCGTTTTTAAACAGATGGGAGCACGATTGTATCCGTTGACTTTGGACCTCGATTTTGATAAAAATATCACGCACGCGGTTCCCGCAGAGAGCCGAGCAGAGTGGGGAAATGATTCGTACCGTTTGAATACAAAATTAGATCAAGATTCGAGATTTGATATCGGGTTGTAATAGATTGCAGTATGTTTCAGAAAAAAATTGGCATCGACCTTGGAACCACCAGCGTCCTCGTTTATGTCCCTAAACGAGGAATCATTATTAATGAACCTTCCGTGGTTGCGGTTTCGTATACGGATAAGAAAGTCTTGGCCGTAGGAAAGGAAGCAAAAGACATGCTTGGGCGTACGCCAGAAACGATCGTTGCACGTCGTCCGCTCAAAGACGGCGTGATTGCGGACTATCGAACCACAGAAGCGATGCTTCGTTATTTTATCAATAAAGCGTTGGGCGGGATTCGTTTGTTTCGCCCAGAAGTTATGGTTGCGGTTCCGGGTGGAATTACTTCCACAGAACGCCGCGCGGTGATTGATGCGACGCTTGCAGCCGGAGCAAAGGCGGCATACATCATCAAAGAACCAATCGTGGCGGCGATCGGCGCCAACATTCCCATCGGTTCTCCGTCCGGGCACATGATTATCGATATTGGTGGAGGAACTTCTGAGATGGCGGTTATTTCGCTTGGGGGAATTGTCGCATCTGAATCTGTCCGCATTGGCGGCGTGAAATTCGACATGGCCATTTCAGAATACATTCGCCGCAAATATGGACTCGCGATTGGTGAACGGACAGCGGAAGATATTAAAATTCAGATCGGTGCTGCCATGTATTTGCCAGATAAACTTTCGATGGAAGTGAAGGGGCGCGACATGATTAGTGGGTTGCCGAAGATTATTGAAGTGACGTCTGACGATGTCACCACCGCGATTCAAGTTGAGCTCGAAGGAATTCTCGCAACCATCAAAGAAGTGCTCCACAAAACTCCTCCCGAACTTTCTGCGGACGTGATGGATAAAGGAATCATGCTTTCAGGTGGTTCTTCTCAGTTGCGCAATTTGGATACGCTTGTTGCTGAAGCCACAGGCGTCCCATCGTTTGTCGCAGAGGATCCACAGTTGTGTGTGGCAAAGGGGACAGGAATTGCGCTTGAAAATTTGGAAGCGTACAAGCGAAGTATTTTTACGAGCTAAATCGTTCTATGTCTTCGGAGGTAAACCTTTTACAAACATCGCATCCAGCCACCTTTGCGATTGATGCCTCTTCCGCAAATAAACAAAAACGCACAGGCGTTGAAAATTATGCGTTTCATTTGATTGAAGCGTTGAAATTGCAACCGCTCCAAGATGGTGAGCAGGTTGTTTTGTTTTCACCCACGCCGCTTGAAGGAACACTCGCATCTCTTCCTTCTGGTTGGCAATCATACGTGCTCGCGTGGCCATTCAAAAAAGCCTGGATGCAAGGTCGTGTTACTTGGGAATTATTTCGCCGACCGGCGGACGTCTTATTTGTTCCTGCTCAAGGTCTTCCGCATTTCGGACGTCGCCTTGTCACCACGATCCACGACGTTGCCTACGCACGCACTCCGCATCTCTACGAACCGTCTACACGCAAACGGATCGCTTCCACCACAAAACGTTCGATCAAAAAAGCTGTACATCTTTTAACTGTCTCGCAGTTTACAAAACAAGAGCTCATGAGTTTGTCTCATGTTCCCGGAGAAAAAATCACGGTCACTCCACTTGCCGCAGACACACAGATTTACCATCGGCTTGATGCACAAGTCGTGGAAAAAGTTTTGCAAACCCATCGACTGAGCCGACATTTCTTTTTATCTGTTGGACGGTTGGAAAAAAAGAAAAATACCGTGATGCTCATTCGTGCATTCGAGTTGTTCAAACAGAATCGGGGAATAGGCGATCCGTTTGAGTTGGTGCTGATCGGTGAACCTGGATTTGGGTTTGAAGAGATCAAGGCGTACATCACAAATTCCTCAGCACGTGAATCGATTCGCGTGCTTGGTTATCTTCCAGATGCGGACGTCGCAGCCCTTATGAATATTGCGACCGCATTTCTTTTTCCTTCTTGGTACGAAGGATTTGGTATTCCTACACTTGAGGCGATGTCGTGCGGAACCGCTGTGTTTGCTTCTGACATTCCTGCCCATCACGAAGTTGCCGCAGATGCGGCTCTGTTCATCTCTCCAGAACCAGAAGCCTGGGCAAAACAAATGAGTCGCATTGCGGAGGATCCCGGTATTCGCGATGCGCTTGTCGCAAAAGGGACTGCACGTGCCGCGCAATTTTCTTGGGAACAAACCGCGAAATCCACATGGGAAGTTCTGCGAAGTTTGGTATAATATTTTTCATTCTCGACTCACGACTTACTTCCCACACCTATGGATGAACTCATGAACGAACTTAAACACCTTGGCCTTTC
>JBBTSF010000057.1:0-1844 GCA_038064815.1 Patescibacteria group bacterium | reverse complement strand
GAATTTGAAAAGACGTTGCCGATGTTGCTTGCGCTTTATAATTCCGAAGGAGCCAAGCCGCAGATTCGTTATATTGAAGGATACGAAGGGCTCAAAACAATTCACCAAACATTTGAAAAACTCACCGGAGAGTATGTTCAAATTCTTCCGCTCGATGACGCACTGAATTCTCCCGAACTTGAATCGGATCGACCACGACATGTTTCCGCACTCAGCGCGGAACGCGTAACACACCGCATTCTTGCGATCACCGATAAATATAAACCGGAAGATTTGCCAACGGTTGGAATCGGCGAAATGCGTATGATGCCGGCTTCAGAGTTTCCACTGCATGGCGAGATCGTGATTCGTGATAATCATATTTTTCTTTTCTCGTATCGCTCTGCCGTCTTGTCTGTGGTGATTGTCAGTAAAGAAATTGCAGACGCGGCGCGTGTGTTGTTTGAGCTTGCATGGAGAGGCGCGAAAGATTATCCAACAAAAAAGAATGCTTAAAAAAAGAGACCGCTGAAGGATCTGCGGTCTAGAGAGTCTTGAGAAGAGAAGTGGTAGGGCGTGTGGAAACGCCCTCATTTTTTACTCGTGTCCGAGGCCGCATCCGCACGCGCGTTGGAACGTGTCCGTGCGTTTACCTCCCAGCCCGCAGTGCATGTGCGGCTGCAAGAAGGAAGGATTTTTCACCAACGGGTTTGATGCGTTGGCATGTGCCTTGAGGACTCGCAGAACCTCCGACGGTTTTGCATCCATGCTTTTTCCTCCAGTGTCTACCGGAGTAAAGTCAGGATGACTGAACATTACTGGGTGCGGGTCTTGCCTTTGCTCCGGTGTGTACCAGCTGTGCCTGCCGGCCAGGTCGCTCCATGGCAGAGTCGCATAACTACAGTAACATTTTTGTTGTAAATGATTTGCGCGATTGTGGATAAATAAAAAGAGACCGCGGACGTATGCGCAGAAATGTTGCGCGACCGTCGTGCGGTCATCGAGTGTGCCGTGAAGGCGTGCCGCCTCCCTCTCCTTGCTAAGGAGGGGGTTGGGGGGGTGGTCAGGAGCAGAGATGGATTTGAAGATCGTTGTTCGTCGCTACCCGCCGTAGGCACCGCAGTGCATGTTCGGCTGGAGGTAGAAAGGACTCTGTGACAACGGGTCGAACCCATTGGCATGATCCTTCAAGACGATCGAAACGATCTCATCACGTGAAGTTTCCACGGGATTTCCTCCAGGCTTCATCGCCGGAGTCAACCCGTGGACACACGTCCACAAATCCATCTTCATGATTGCTCCGGTTTCTACCGGCTGAGCCTGCCGGCGAGGTCACCTCGGTTGAGGTAAGGGTGAAAGGTTATCAGTTTCTGCGATTTTTGTCAACCAATCCGGGCATATCCCCGTATCCAAATAGATTTTGTTGATATTCGCAGACACTTTGTTGTTTGAAAGCGTTGACAGTATGGAAAAGTTTTGATAGGTTTCGCAGTCCATCTGGACATGAGAAGAGAGGAACCGACCCGAAAGGGTCGGTTTTTAGTCTGTAGAAAACAGAAAAAGCGTCTGGCTGTAAGGCCGGACGCTTTTTCATTGGGAAGAGAGTTGGTCTTGCGACCACACAAAGGGGTTACGCACACCGCTTTTGTGTGGACGGATCAACGTGAGAACCAAGCATGGTTTTTCTCAAGCCCACCTGGGAGAAGAAACATCTTCTTCACTCAGGTGGGCAGGCGACGTCGAAACGTGTTTCTTCGTCGTCGCCCAGAGGAACTCTTCGTCTCGCACTCCCCGCTGCTGTCGCGGGGTCGAAGTCCGCTAGTTGCGGAGCTTCTGCTGGCGGGAGCCGCCGAACTTCTCGCACA
>JBBTSF010000056.1:2845-7455 GCA_038064815.1 Patescibacteria group bacterium | reverse complement strand
GCTGTTGATACGACGGGCAGTATTGCTCTTAATGCCACGAATGATCTCGATATTACCTCAAACGTGGATATTGATTTAGCGGCTGCCGAAAGCATTAGTATTGATGCCGCAACAACAGATCACACCTCCACATCCGGAGTGCTTGCTCTAGCTGTAGATACCATTACCGATGATGTGGTCGGACTCGATATTGATTTTCAATTAGGTGATGCGGCTTCAAGTTTGACTGGAGTCTTTGCCTCAGGGATCGATCTCACCGTTGATACAGATGCGGATCATTCGCACACAGCCGTTGGTCAACACATCAGTATCACGGCCAATGATGCAAGTTCGGAAACGATTGGGATCGAAATCGTGGCAGCAGATGCAGGTGGACAGGTGGTGACGACAGGTCTATTGATCGCAAATGAGCAAGCGACGGACATCGATTTAACAGACGGGATTCTTATTGAAGCGACCACAGATGGATCACTTCCAGATGCACTGGATGTGTCTGATGCTGAAATCACCAACGCACTCAATGCAGGGGCAAACTTTATGTTGTTTGATGCAACACGTCAGTTCGGAAGTGCGTCTGGTGTTATCACATGGGAAGACACCTCTGGAAACGATCTCTTTACACTCACAGACAATGCAAACGTTGGAGATGCGGTATTGAGCGGTGATCTTTCGGTGAACGGTGATGATATTACTTCTGATGGTGCGCTGAGCATTTTAGCTGCGACCTATACTCGCATTGGAAACGTAAGTACACCGGGTGATGCGAGTACAGATGATGACCTTTATGTTTCCGGGGGGCTGGAGGTAGACGGAGTCACTTATTTAGATGGGCGTCTTGTAATGGATAATGGAGGTACTTCAATTACAGAAGACTACATTGATGTCACGCTTTCATCATCAACAACCAACCTAAAATTTTTGGATCTAGATTTCACGGCAGAAAACGACGCTGAGGCAGATGTTCTCTACGGACAAAGAATGACTTTGCGCGTGAATGATGCGGCTGATACTGTGACCGGAATGCAGATTTTAAATGCTGACAATGCTCCAGCCGCGGGCGGGGCATGGAATCTTCTCTCGCTTTACAATACGGATTCAGATTCTTCTGTTGCAAATGGTGTTTCCATTGAGTCAGAAGCGGGAACCCTCATCGATGCAATCGATGCTTCAGATTCGGATATTACAAACGCCTTGAATGCCGGCGCCAACTTTGTCTTGTTCGACGGTGTACGCGAGTTCAGTAACACAAACGGAACCATCACTTGGGAAAGTACGTTTGGTGATGACCTCATGACACTTACCGCTGACGGGCTCAACGGAGACCTTGTGTTAACGGGTCAGTTTACCGTTCGTACCACTGAAGTCGAAGGGGTTTACAGCGCGGTTGGATTTGCAGCAGGAATGGTTCAGTCAGGAGACATTCGTTTACTGAGATTGGATCTTGCTTCAAACGGAACGGCATCGACCGCAAACGGATCTGACTATATTGGAATGGAAGTGCTCACAGAAAGTGTTACAAACAACACAAATGCGAGTGCTGTGACTCATACAGGTCTTTATGTAAACGGCTTAACATCAACGGTCAGTACGTCAGGTGCGGGTGGGTTTAATAGCACAATGGAGTGGGATGCGTTCAGTATCGACATGCCAACAACGGTCGTAGAGGGAACGGATACAGACGTAACCTTGGTCCAAGGGATCGTCATGACGCCTCCAACCAGTGTGACAGGAACGCCACTTATTTATGGAATGACATTTGACTCAGACGGCGCTGAAAACGAATGGACCGCGGAGTTGAATTTTGAGGACACCTCTCCAAGTATCATGATCGGCAATACGGGCACACTCACATTTGAGGACAGTGCTGGAAACGATCTTTTAACACTTACAGACAACAGTGACGTCGGAGACGCTGTGCTTAGTGGTGATCTTGCGGTGAATGGCGATGATATCACTGCGGACGGTGCATTAACCCTACTTGCGGGAACGTACGTCCGCATCGGCGATAACAACACTCCCACAACCGCAACCGACGCCGATGATTTTTATTTGTCTGAAGATTTTGAAGTGGATGGAATCGGCTATTTTGACAGTAAACTCGTGTTCGACAACGGAGGCACAACAGCGACTGCTAGCCAGGTCCAGTTCACTCTCTCGACGGTTGCAAACGGCTTTCATGCCTTAGATTTAGATATTACCGTTGATGACGACGCAGGTTCTGACACAATCACCGCTCAATATCTTGCCGTTACAAACAGTGCCGTAACCGCAGATGATACGGTGTATGGGCTCTATATTGATAACAAAAGTGCAGCGGCGGCGATGGACGCTCTGTTGTATCTGGATAACTCAGACTCAAATACGTCCGTTACGGATGGGATTCGTTTTCAAGACGACGGTGGAACGACTGTCGATGCGATTGATGCATCGGACCCAGAAATTACAAATGCCCTCAACGTTGGAGCAAACACCATTACAGGAACAGATGCGCTGATTGATTTCACTGAGTTCGATGTTTCTGGACAGGGTGTTGTGTCACTCACGCCAAGTACAACCGGAACATTTCTCGATTTTGTTCTTGAGACTGAGTGGACAACAGGAGATCTCATCAATATTGATTTCGCGAGCACGACAACACAGACCGGTGCCGTCACATTTCTTGATATCGATTTGGCTAATTTTCGCAACGACAATACAAATACCGTCTACGGCCTTCGCATTGACGACTTTGATCCAACGCTTGGACTAGACGGAACACAGTACGGCGCCTACATTCAAGGAACAAACTGGGATTACGGGTTGTATGTCGAAGACGCCTCTCGTTTTCTGGGCACTGTCACGATTGATGGAAGCACGGCTGGTGCAAACCTTGATATTAGCGACGGAATTATTACAACGATCGAGACGAATGCAACAGCCGGAATTACCGACATGTTGTATCTCATTCACAACTACGGTCCTGATGTTGGACAAGACAACCAAGGAACCGGTGTTTCGTTCTGGGTTGAGGACGGAGGGGACAGCGAAGAGCAGGCCTCTATCGACGTTGTACTCACGACTCCCACAAACAACGCAGAAAACGCCGACTTCCGCATCAACTTGATGCAAACCGGAACCGTTGGTGAATTCGCACGCTTCTCAGGAGAAGATGACGAACTCGACGTAAATGGAACTCTTGAGGTGAATCTTGTGGCCATTGGAGCAACACAATACGCCGTATGTCACACAAATAACGACAATACCGATGAACCGATCGGAGATTGTGATGGAGCTCCAACCGCTGACTACGCCGAGCAATATCCTGTCGCAGCCGGTATTTCCTATGGAGATATCGTCGTGCCTGGATCAATTAAAGTGATCACACAAGACGGTCAGACGATCGTACAAATGGTGAAATCTTCTGAGCCTTATCAAGGTCCTGTGGCCGGAATCGCTTCCGATAACTATGGCGACTTTACCTCCGCGGGATACAACGTGAACGATTCGGATAATCCAATGCCGATCGCGCTTGTTGGTCGTGTACCAGTGAACGTCACAAACGAAAATGGTGCGATCAAAGTCGGTGATTACCTCACAACATCTTCAACACCAGGCGCTGCGATGAAAGCGACAAAAGTTGGTCGTGTGATTGGAATGGCTTTGAATGATTTTGATGGGACCTCTGGTCAGGTGATGGTTCAGGTCAACAACAGTTGGTTCTTGGGCGACATTATTGGAAGCGACGGTTCTTCAACCGTCATCACCGACAAAGCCGTGATGGCTCCGGTGGGTCACGCAACTGCCGATCAACCATCGTTTGATTCCTACGGATTTGCCTTGCGTGGAAGTGCTTGGGATGGTGTGCAGGAAAAAGCCGTTGAGATGTTGCTTCAAACACGTGTGACAGATGCGAATACCTATCGTTTTTCTGTGCGCGACACGACGGATGCGGAAGTTGCCTATATCACAAACACAGGAACGATGCAGATCGCGGGTGACATGGTGATCAGTGGAAAATTGTATCCATCAGATCGCGGTGTGGCGCAAACAAACAAATATATTTACTACGACGGATCAGAAGGAGCTGGTGGTGACTTCATGCGTACAAACGCAAAAGGTTGGTCCACCGGTAGCTACGACTTTGCAGAAATGTTCCCTTCAAGCGAATCTCTCCAACCGGGAGAAGTCGTTGTGTTCGCAGGAGCGCACGAGCAAGTCGAACGATCTAAAAAAGAAAACGCCACAGGCATCGCGGGAATCGTTTCTACACGTCCAGGATTCTTGGCTGGTGAAAACACTCCTGGTGCATTTCCAATCGCACTCGCAGGACGTGTTCCTACAAACGTCACAGCCGATAACGGACAAATCAAGATTGGTGACCCTCTGATGGCTTCCAACAAACCTGGTTACGCTATGAAGGCGACCGAGTCTGGAATGGTTGTTGGATATGCGCTTGAGCCGCTTGCTTCGGGCGACGCGTCTATTCTTGTGTACGTAAACGTTGGCTACTGGGGTGGAGAAGCGACGGTTGGAACCCCTGGTACAAACAACCAAGCCTCGCAGTTTGCAAGCGGACAAAATAGCAATTACACGTCTCTGAACATGAGTGGAAACATCTACATGTCCGGCAG
>JBBTSF010000056.1:0-2745 GCA_038064815.1 Patescibacteria group bacterium | reverse complement strand
CAGAACCTGAATCTCCGGTGAGTCCGGAGCCAACCATTATCGATTCTGCGTCTGAGACGGATTCAAGCGAGCCAGTCGCCTCTGAATCACCACAGCCGTAATCGAACGTTCTTTACTACATTTTGAGATCAAAAGAGATGAGAACCCCACACTCATCTCTTTTGTATTATAATGAAGCCACTATGCCGCATATCAAACACGCTCTTTCACATCATCTTTTTTCCGTCACGCGCGGACTTTTATACATCTTGGTTTTTCTCACACCGATTTTTTTTCTTCCGTTCACCACTGACATTCTTGAACTGAACAAACAAACCCTCCTTCTCTTGCTCACGTTTACCGCAGCGCTCACATGGGTCGGAGGCATGCTTTTAGAAAAACGTTTTGCATGGCGACGCGGATGGGTGAATATTTTGCCTCTTTTATTTCTGGCGGCTGTTGGTTTGTCTGCGTGGTTTTCAAGCGCACCGTTTCTTTCTTGGGTCGGAGGTGGAATGCAGGAGTATACAAGTGTCCTGACGATTCTCGGGCTGACGGTTTTATTTTTTCTCGTCACAACGGTTTTTTCAGACAAGAAAGCGCATCGATTTATTTATCTTCTCTTACTTGTCTCCGCGATCCTTGCAGGAGTCGTCGCTCTGATGAGTCTGTTTGGAATCCATCTTCCCTTTTCCTTTTCAAAAACCCAGGCGTTTAACACGATCGGCACGATTAACAGTGTTGGTTTATATCTCGTCACGATCAGTGCTCTGGGATCTGCTCTTTGGATTTCACATCGGCCTTCTGACATGCTTCTTTACGAAAAAACGTGGGGTCTGGTTGAACGCCTCTTGATTGTCCTTTTAGAAATCCTCACCTTTTGTTTTCTTCTCACGGTTGATTATTCCTTGCTCTGGATGTTGTTTGTTGTAAGCCATGTCCTCTTATTCGTCTTCGTCTTTTTCCGCAGCCAAGATTTTTCCTCTGCAAAGAAATTTGTCTTACCCGCCTTTCTCGTCGTGCTCGCGTTGCCATTTTGGTTTTGGATTCCTTCCATTTTTCACGTAACGATTCCAACGGAAATCACTCCAAACTTGAAAGCGAGCACAAACGTCGCCTCTCAAACACTTGAAAAATTTTCGAGCCTCTATGGTTCTGGTCCAGGAACATACCTGTTTGACTTCGCGTCCTTCCATGACGCGCAGGTCAACCAAACCGACTTTTTCAACACACGTTTTGACCGCGCTGGTTCGTTTTATCTCACCCTTCTGCCAACGGTTGGATATCTAGGAATGATCACGTTGTTTGTTTTTCTTTTTGCCACGGGAATAAAAGCTTTGCGACACATTCTTCGATCGCAAGCGCGAGAAGACTGGCTGCGAACGTTTGTTGCGTTTGTGCCATGGATAACATTGGTGCTTGCGGGAGCATTTTTTCCTTTCAACTTCACATTGATCACGAGCTTATTTCTTTTTTCTGCTTTTCTTGGATGTGAAATTCTTCCGACATCAGCAACATCTACACGTACCCATCTCACGGCTGTACGTTTTTTCTTTTCCTTCATCTTGATGGTTGGAGCTCTCGCGTTTCTTGTAGGAATTTTTTTCACCGTGGAAAGATATATGGGTGAAGCGGCGTTTGCGAGTGCCGTACGTGCGGATCGAAAGGGGACTTCACTTGAAAGCATCGTGGCTTCGCTCGATCGAGCCGCAACATTGAATCGCTATGATGATCGGTCCTATCGCATCCTTGCCCAGGCGCTTATTGCACGCGTGAAGGAGCAGCTAAAGACAGCTTCCACAGCCGCAGATCTGACAGAAGAGTCACGTCAGTATATTCAGGCTCTCGTTGCTTCTTCGGTGAATGCAGCCGTTCGAGCGACAGATCTTTCGCCGCGCAACGTGACCAACTGGCTTACGCGCGCAACGGTGTATCGCGACTTATTGAATCTCGTTCCGAACGCGTCCACGTTTGCGATCAATGCGATCCAAAAGGCGATTGAGCTCGAACCGCTCAATCCAACAAATTGGAATGAACTTGGAATCACCTATCTTGCGATCGGAGAACAGAAGCGAGCGCTGACGGTTTCTGACGATAAGAAAGTCGCAGATGCCGCACAAAAAGAATTAACAGAAGCGTTGACTCAAGCGGAACATGCCTTCGATAAGGCGATTGAACTCAAATCAAACTACGCACCCGCGCACTATCAACTCGGACTGACCTACGAACGACAGGGCAGAGTGGATGATGCGATTGGAAAAATTGAAAGTGTAGCGCGCTACAACACTTCGGATGTGGGGGTGGCGTTTCAACTTGGGCAGTTGTATTTACGTCGTGCCAAAGATGACGATATTGCGCGTGCGAAAGACGCGCTTGAACATGCCGTTCTGTTGGCGCCGTCCTATTCTGACGCACGTTGGTTTTTGGCGTCTGTGTATGAGAAGGAAGGAAATTTGAAAGCGGCGATTGAACAGATTAAAAAAGTACTTGAGCTGAATCCGGGAAGTGCGGTGGTCAAATCGAGGTTAGACCGATTGGTGAAAGGGCAGACGAGTGTGGAAGTTCCGCCTGCATTATAGGTCCTATGAGACCAGTATCCAGTCAACGTAAAGCGTTGACTGGATCTTTTTTTTGCGTTATTTTCTGCTGACAGTCAGTCACCCAGAGGTGAATCGTGAACAAAAGTGCGTTTGTGGCGAAGCTCGAGGCCCAGTGGGCCAAGGGCAAGTTCGTCTGCGTGGGTATCGACCCGCAGCTTGAGCGGAT
>JBBTSF010000055.1:0-1201 GCA_038064815.1 Patescibacteria group bacterium | reverse complement strand
GCACAAAGTCTTGGAAAAAATGTCGAGAAAGTCAAATGGATCGCGATGAGTTTGTCTGGATTCTTTGTCGGGATCGCAGGATCATTGCTCGCCCATTTTTTACGGTTCATTAATCCCGCAACGTTCTGGTTTGATTCGCTTGTGCTTGCGTTAGCTGCAGTGGTTGTCGGTGGACTCGCGTCTTTAGAAGGATCGATTCTCGGAGCTGTTCTGATCTTTACGATTTCCGAATCCCTCCGGTTCGTCGCAATTCCTTCTTCGATGATCGGTCCACTGCGCGTCATGATTTTCATGATCGTTCTTTTAGGGATTATTTTATGGAGACCTAAAGGAATTCTTGGTCGTGCCGATCTTGATTAACGTTTTGCTTCGACTCGAAAATGTTTCAAAAGCATTCGGAGGCGTAAAGGCTGTGCAAGACTGCGAGTTTTCGATTGAACCAAAACGCATCACCGCACTGATTGGTCCAAACGGAGCGGGGAAGACCACGGTGTTTAATTTGGTGTGCGGATTTTTTCCGGTCGATGCAGGAATGATTCATTTTACTGACGAAGAAATTACGCACGCACCAATCTGGAAACGATCACGCCTAGGACTCGCTCGCACCTTTCAGCTTTCACGCACATTTAAAAACTTAAGCATCGAAGATAATCTTCTGCTTTCTGTCCGACAAGATGACGATCAATTTTTTGCGATGTGCCTGCGTGGTCTTGGAAAAGACGATCAGGAGAAACAACAAATTTTGGAAATGATGAAGTTTGTGGGACTGGAAAAAAGTCCTCAAACTCCTGTGACAGAATTATCCTATGGTCAACAAAAACTTTTTGATCTGACACGTGCGCTGCTCAATCCCCACACGCTTCTCATGCTCGATGAACCGATTGCGGGAATCAATCCTGTTTTGCGAGAACGATTTAAAGAACTTCTCCTGTCTTTGAAACAAAAAGGCGAAACGATTTTTCTTATTGAACACGACATGGATTTTGTGCGCGCGGTTGCAGATTGGGTGATTGTGATGGATCAGGGATCTGTTCTCACACAGGGCGCTCCGCAAACCGTTTTGTCAGATCCGCGCGTGCTTGAAGCGTATCTTGGACCAACTCTATGAGCCTTCTTATCCCAAAAGAACCAGAAGCTCTTTCCCTTCACATCACGCATTTGTGGAATGGAGAGATGTGTCCAGATGAGCGCGTATGGGGAC
>JBBTSF010000054.1:0-1316 GCA_038064815.1 Patescibacteria group bacterium | reverse complement strand
CGTATGAAACTCAATATCGCAGATGTCGCACCAGCCTTTTCTCTTCCAGACCAAGAAGGCAAAATGCATAAACTTGCAGACTTTCATGGACAATGGACGCTTCTCTATTTCTATCCAAAAGATGACACGCCAGGATGTACACAAGAAGCCTGTGCAATGCGGGATAACTTTCCCCAGTTCAAAAAATTAAAGATCGCTTTGCTTGGGGTCAGTGTGGACTCCGTAAAGAGCCATGCGAAGTTTGTGGAGAAGTATACGTTGCCGTTTACGCTTCTTGCGGACGAAGAGAAAGTGGTTGTGAATGCGTACGGCGTTTGGGGAAAAAAGAAATTCATGGGCCGTGAGTATTTGGGAATCAGCCGTACGTCGTTTTTGATTGGACCAGATGGAAAGATCGTGAAGATTTATGAAAACGTAAAGTCGGCCATACACGCCACGGAGGTCTTAAAAGATTTAGAAGGTTTGTTATAATGCCTGCGATATGAAAGTCATCTTGCTCAAAGAAGTGCCGACACTCGGAAAGGAAGGAGATGTCGTGGAAGTTTCAGACGGACACGCGCTGAACTTTTTATTTCCACAAAACCTTGCAATCACCGCAACGCCCGAAGCCTTGCAGCGGAAAAAAGAACGCGAAGAGGAAAGTAAAAAGCAAAGCAGCAAAGAACTTTCGAAGGCAGGTGATCTTGCCCGCAAGCTCGACGGATTTGAATTGTTGATCGAGGAAAAAGCCAATGACACCGGAACGTTTTATGGAGCGGTTGGTCCAGAGGCGATCGCAAAGGCTTTGAAGAAAGCGGGTTTTCCTGTTGATCCAGAAATGATCGATCTTGCAGAACCGATCAAAGAACCGTGTGAGCGCACGCTTCGCATCAATCTTCCTCTTGGATTCGAGTCTGAAATTTCACTCATTGTTGAGAGTAAGTAATTATGAACAGCAAATTCATTTTTGTGATTGGCGGAGTGATGTCCTCCGTGGGAAAAGGGGTGACGTCGGCCTCGATCGGTAAGCTCATGCAATCGCGCGGGTTTAAGGTGACCAACATCAAGTGCGACATGTACATCAACATTGATGCCGGAACCATTCGTCCAACCGAACACGGAGAAGTGTTTGTGGGTAGTGATGGAATTGAAGCGGATCAAGATTTGGGAAACTACGAGCGCTTTACCGGCAACGCGATGAAGTCGGTGAATTACATTACGACCGGTCAGGTGTATCAAGAGGTGATTCGACGCGAGCGTAATTTGGAATATGCGGGGGAAGATGTGGAGGTTGTGCCAGATATTCCAAACGAAATTATCAAACGTCTTCAAGAAGC
>JBBTSF010000053.1:0-2414 GCA_038064815.1 Patescibacteria group bacterium | reverse complement strand
GCTTCTGGTCAAACCGTGTTTCATACACACATTCATATCATCCCGCGATTCACTGGTGACGGACATATTTCTTGGAAACACGAATCCGTTTCTCAAGAACAACTTCAGACGATGGCGGAAAAAATTAAAGCACAGCTATGAAATGCAAGACACTCAATACGACTCTCATCGAAGGAAATAAATTCCTGCGGTTTTTTGTTGATGAGTTTGAAACGGATACGGGGAAGAAAGGAACGTATTACTATCATTCCAATGCGTACATCGATCAATTTGTGAGTGTGTTTGTGCAAACAGATCAGGGTACATTTATTATGACCAACGAATATCGTTATCTGTTTGATCGTATGTCGCTCGGCAATCCAAGAGGTGGCATTGAAAAAGATGAATCGATTGAAGAGGCAGCTATTCGTGAAACGATTGAGGAGTGTGGATATAAAATAGGTGAGCTAATTCCGTTGGGATGGGTCGCTTCCGCCCCCGCGATTTCAAAAGAAGAGATGCATTTATTTTTGGGAAGAAAACTTGAACATGTTGGTCAGAAGATCGAGGAGACCGAAGAGATTACTGTGCGTGAAATGACCCCCGCACAAATCGATGAAGCGATTGTGTCTGGAGAAATGTGGGATGGTTGTGCGATCTCTGGCTGGTTCAAAGTAAAACAATATCTAGGACTATGAAAATTTTAATCACCGGCGGCGCGGGATTTATTGGCTCGAACTTTATTCGCTATTGGTTGAAGACACATCCAGAGGATGAGGTGATCAACTACGATCAGTTGACGTATGCGGGCAATTTGGAGAATCTTCGCGATGTCGAAAAGAATCCGCACTATCGATTTGTGCGTGGAGACATTGGAGATTTTCAGACGGCGCGTGAAGCGTTAGAAGGTGTGGACGTTGTCGTGAATTTCGCGGCTGAGTCTCACAACGATCGCGCGATTTTGGATCCAGGCATTTTCGTGAAAACAAATGTGCTCGGCACACAGATTTTGCTGGCCGCTGCGAAGGACGCAAAGGTGAGTCGATTCCACCACATCTCGACATGCGAAGTGTTCGGGGAGCTTGAACTTGATGAAGAACGCAGCTTTAAAGAGTCAGATGGCTATCAACCAAAAACGCCGTACAACGCCTCAAAGGCTGCGGCGAATCATGTGGTCATGGCGTATTTTCACACGTTCAAACTTCCAATCACGATCAGCCACTGCGCCAACAATTACGGCCCGTATCAGTTTCCAGAAAAAGTTATTCCCGTATTCACCACAAACGCACTCGAAGATAAACCGCTTCCACTTTTCAAATCCAGTCAGAATCGTCGAGAGTGGATTCATGTGGATGATCACGCGCGCGCAATCGATCTGATCTTGAAAAAGGGACGCATTGGGGAGGCTTACAATATCGGAACAGAGGAAGAAAAATCGGTTGAGGAAATTGCGGACGTGGTGTTGAAGACACTTGGAAAACCAGACAGTCTCAAAACATATGTGCCAGACAGATTGCAACACGATAAACGTTACTTGCTTGATCCCAAAAAGATTCGCGAAGAACTTGGATGGGTGCCAGAAATAAAATTTGAGGACGGCGCGCGCGAAACCATTTTGTGGTATCGCGATAACCCGGAGTGGTGGAAAAATTGTAAGAGCGGTGCGTATCAGGCGTATTACGATAATTATTACAACAAACAAATCGGAACCGTATGAAAATTCTTATTTTCGGAAATGGATATATCGGCAATCGTTGTCATGAAGCGTGGAGCGATTCTGTCTTGTCTCCAGTGAAAGTGACAACCAAACACGACGCACTCGACGAGATTCGCAAACATCAACCAGATGCGGTGTTGAATGCGGCGGGAGTGAAAGGAAAACCAAACGTGGATTGGTGTGAAGATAATCAGGTCGAAACCATTCAAGGCAACACACTGATGCCACTGCATTTGGCAGAAGCGTGTCAGGATGCCGGTGTGTATTTATTGCACATGGGTTCCGGATGTATTTTTTACGGAGACTCACCGCATGCCGATCGTGCTTGGAAAGAAGAGGATTTTGGAAACCCTTCAGCGGTGTATTCACGTGCAAAGTTTGCGGCAGATTTGTGTCTTTCTACATTGCCAAACGTCGGCATCGCCCGTATTCGCATGCCAATCGATTGGAAACCGTCTGCCGGAAATTTGATTGATAAACTTGCGAGCTATCCAAAAGTGATCGACGTAGAAAATTCCGTCACAATCGTCGACGATATGATCGACGTCTTCCATCAGCTTCTTGAAAAGAAAGCGCCTGGCATTTTTCATGTGACAAATCCCGGCACGATGAAGCATCGAGAACTTCTCGGACTCTACAAAGAACTCGCGAACGCAAATCACTCCTGCGAATGGATCGCGAACGACGAGCTTGTTGGACAAGGTCTCGCAAAAAAAGG
>JBBTSF010000052.1:0-3991 GCA_038064815.1 Patescibacteria group bacterium | reverse complement strand
GGACCCGACGGGATTCGAACCCGTAACATCCGGTGTCGACGCGGATGAAGTTACCGTTACTTCCACGGGCCCATCCATAATGCCCGGATAAAAATAAAACTCCCAGCCATTTAAAGCAGGGAGTTTTATTGACACCGAATTGTGAAGATTAACTTCATCCGCAAATATATTTAACCAAAATAAAGTGATTTTGTCAAATGATTTGTGTGGATAATGACCTTACTCATGTTCCCCCTTAATTTTCCCGCCAAGCGTTCGCAGCCAGGCGAGGGCTTGTTTTGCTTCGAGAGTGTTTGGGGGTTTTCCGTGCCAGCGATAATCGTTTTCCATGAAGTTTACGCCGTAGCCTGGAACGGTGTCGGCGATAATAACGGTTGGTTTTTCGCTGACGCCGTGGGCACGTTCAATGGCGGTGATGAAATCTGAGATTGAATTGCCTGCGCAGTGGATCACATTCATGTTGAACGCTTCAAACTTTGCGGCAAGGGGTTCAAGCGGCATGATCTCCTCGGTTCTTCCGTCGATTTGGATGTTGTTGCGATCGATGATGAAGGTGCAGTTGGAGAGTTTATTGCGACCCGCAAATAACATGGCTTCCCAGGTTTGTCCCTCATCCAATTCTCCGTCAGACATCACACAGTAAACGCGCCAAGGGGATCCGTCCATCAGAGCCGCATAGGCGAGCCCTGCGGCTTGGGAGGATCCGGATCCAAGAGGTCCAGAGGTTGTTTCGACTCCTGGAAGTTTTTCTCGTTCGGGATGTCCTTGAAGAGAAGAACCAAGTTTCCGCAGCGTCATCATCCAGGATTTTGGAAAGTAGCCTGCGTGCGCCATGGTCACGTAGCGGATGGGGCAGATGTGGCCGTTGGATAAAATTAATCGATCACGATCTTTCCAGTCTGGACGTTTTGGATCGTGCACCATGACGTGAAAATAAAGCGCGGTAAAAATATCTGCCATCCCAAGCGGACCTGCGCTATGGCCAGAACCTGCCGTGACAAGCATTTCAATTAGATCTTGTCGGATTTCGTTGGCAAGAATTTCTAGTTTTTTGAGTTGTTTGTCATGCAAGTGAAGCGACTTGCGTACTTTTGGTCCGGTCATGAGATTCGGCATAGTGATTGCATTGTAACACAACCAAAAACGGAGCCTGAGCTCCGTTTTGTCTGTCATCTTTATTGTACGATGATGGTTCCTGTAAAGTTTCCGTATGCATCGTGATAGGCGTAGGTTCCGGCTGTTTTGAAGTAGCGGGCGAAGTTGCCGCCGTAGTTCAATGTTCCTGTTCCCCATGTCGTATCGTCTCCACTGGCGCTGTGCTTGACCGAGTCATTATTCACAAAGCGGACAGCTGTTCCGGCGGGAATGGTGATACTTGCTGGGCTGTAACCACTGCTTGAAATGGTGACGGTGGTTGCGGCTTTGAGTTGTTTGTCGACGTTGATGCTTGCGGCGTCTGCTTTTTCTCCTGTCACACTAAAGCTTGTCGCAACTTCGAGGGATCCACCCATCTTGTAGTTTCCAAAGAATCCATCTGGGAGATCATCGATTTGTTTGTTCCAGGTGGCTCCGTAGAGAGCGAGCGCGACGGCTTCGGAAGGGATCGCGCGGAGCGTTCCTCCTGCACCAACGACGTACACTTTTGAATCACTGTTGATCTTGATCATCTTCACTCCTGGTTTGTAGGTGACGTTTCCACCGATTTGAATGGTGGTCAGGTCTGCATCTGAGAGCCATTTCACGGAATCAAAGTTGGAGTACCAGGTGAAGTAGATTTTTGAGTTTGGAAACACGTAGCGGAATCCATCTGTGCCGTAGAAGTACACGGCGGAGTAGGATTCTCCACGAATGAGATCTCCGGGTTGAAGAGCAGCTGGCTTCACAAGCGATTGTGCATGTGCGCTTGAAGTCAGGCTCATACCTGCGGCAAATAAACAGGCGACTGCAAGGACAAATGACACGCTAAGAAGGGCGAAACGTTTTGTCATATTGAAAGTTAGAGGTTAATAAAGACAGTATAACACACCTTTATCAGGCAGCTGCCTGATTTATTTGACGATGAGCGCTCCGGTCATCGTTTCTTTTGGAGTGTATTTCGAGTAGTACATCCACGTCCCAGGATCGCGGAAGTAACGGGTAAACTGTTCACCTGGTTTGAGTGTTCCAGATCCCCACACACCATCCCATTCAGACGCAGATTGATTTGTGCTCGCATGGTTTACGAATCGAACGGCTGTATCGATATTGATCGTGGTGGTTGGGAGATTGTATCCAGAGTTTTCAATTGAGATCACGATTGCTGGATGAAGATTTTTATCGTTGTTGATGTTCACCGCGTCTTTCTTTTCTGCCTCAGCGCTATATTGCGATGGCAGATCAATTGGGCTCATGATTTTGTAGTTTGGAAAGAGGCTGTCAGCGACGTCATCGATCATTTTATTCCAGGTTGCTCCGTATAAGCTTTTCGCGATGGCTTCACTATCCAGTGCGTGCAGGGTTCCTCCGGTCGAAACCGCGTACACTTTTGGATCACTGTTGATCTTGATCATCTTCACACCTGGTTTATAGGTGACGTTCCCCCCAATCTGAATCGCGGCAAGATCCATGTCTGAGATCCACTTCACGTTGTTGAAGTTTTGATACCACGTGAAATAGGTTTTGTCGTTTGGAAACACATAACGCAAACCGTCCGCACCGTAGTAGTAAACGGACGAAAGAGATTGTCCACGAATGAGATCGCCGGATTGAAGCGAAGAAAGCGGAACAGAAGCCGCAGCATTGGACGCGAGTGGAAGGACGAAGAAGACCGAGAGGACAAGGAGAGCTAAAAAGGGATTTTTCATAGAGTGATATGTTCATTGAGTTCTTTGAGAGTTGCACGCGGATTTGGTGATCCAAACAGTAACGATCCAAGACAAATACGATTGATTCCGGCTCGGATGAGGGGTCCAATAAGAAGCCGTGTGACACCTCCGTCGATTTCAAGTGGGAGATCTGCTCTGTGTGCTCGCGCGGCGACAATTTTTTGCAAGATGATTTCGCTGTCTCCGATATGTTCTGCATCGCCAAACGCTTGGCCTTGGTGTCCGGGGTGAACTGCCATGATCGTCAGTTGGTCGATCAAGTGAAGCACTTCTTCGATTTCGTGCAGCGGCGTTTCCGGATTGATTGCGACTCCTGCCTCGAGTCCCAAGATATCTTTGATGTGACTCACGACAGATCCGAGTTGGCGATGCATTTCTGCATGGACGATCGCGCGTTTGAATGTGGGGACATGCTGTTTAAACGCTTCGATAATCGGGAGTGGGTTTTCAACCATCAGATGAATCTCGATATCGACGTTCGTTTTTAGCGCGCCAATCGCGCGCGGATCAAACCAGCTCGTGTTGTTAAAGAGCGTTCCATCCAGAACATCCACTTGAATGAGGGAACAGTCGTTTTCAACGGCGCGCAGATTCTTTTCAAACTCTTTTTCTGATTCGACCAAAAAAGCCGGGACAATTTGGATCATATTAATTTCCAAATTCCTGATTTTCTATGTCTGAAACCTTTTTGAGTCGGCGTACGTGTCGATCTGCGCCACTAAAATCTGTTTCAAGCCAGGTCTTCACAATTTTCTTCGCCTCATTCTTTTTTATATGACGACCAGGAAGGCATAAAATGTTTGAGTTGTCGTCCGTGCGTGAGGTTTTGGCTACTTCCGAGTCAAATCCCGTGGCCGCGCGTGCGCCTTTGACCTTATTTGCCACGATACAGATCCCCTGGGCATTTCCACAGATCACAATTCCATGTGAGCCTTCATCGGTAACCACACGTTTGGCAACGGCATAACCGAATTCAGGATAGTCATCATCTTCCACTAAATCCTGATTTCCCATGTCCACGACACGGTGACCTTGTTCCTTCAGCTCAGCCTCAAGCGCCTCCTTGAGCTCCCAACCTCCATGGTCAGCTCCTATATAGATCGTTGGTTTGTTCATAGTGTTGCAAT
>JBBTSF010000051.1:0-1098 GCA_038064815.1 Patescibacteria group bacterium | reverse complement strand
ACAGCACTTCTCCAGATCTTGACCCAGCACGTCCACAAACAAAGAAGTACTTAGATGCTTACCAAGCGAAATACAAAAAAGCTCCAGAATACCCAGCGTACATGGCCTCTTCCTACGACCAGGTTTACATGATCGCTCAGGCGTTTGCAGAGGTGGGAACCGATACTTCTGCTGTTCGCGACTGGCTTTATGGCGTGAAGAATTGGCCAGGAGCTCTTGGAGATATCACGATTGATTCCAACGGAGATCCACTTATTGGATACCACATCAAGCAAGTTACAAACGGAGCGCTCAAAGATTTGGGAGCCTACCAACCATAACTTCACACACAAAAAGACTCGCACAGATTGCGAGTCTTTTGTTTTGTCGCTAGAATAAGCTCAATATGCATGTTGTTCTTCAACTGCTCATCAACGCGATTATTGCGGGTTCTGTGTATGCACTTGTGGCTGCAGGTCTCACATTCATTTACGCGACGAGTCGCATCTTTCACCTCGCACACGGAGTTGTGATCGGGCTGGGTGCGTACACATTCCATTGGTGTTGGGTGATTCAGGGATGGCCAGTCTTTTTTTCTGTGCTCGTGTCTGTTGTTTTTTCTGTCGTCGTTGGGCTTTTGATGAACGAATGTGTCTACGAACAACAACGTCGACGTCACGCAAAACGACTTGCCTATCTTGTCTCCACAGTCGCGCTTTTGCTTTTAGGATCATCGATGACCGTTCTTCTTTTTGGTTCCAATCTTCAGTCATTCAATGTTGATACACCCATCTATCGTTTTTGGGATCTCAATGCCACGTTGATGCAACTGATTCTCGTAGCTGTCTCGATTGTTTTGCTTCTTGTGTTGTCTTGGATTGTGAAATATACGAAGTTCGGCAAAGCGATGCGTGCCACTGCGGACAACGAAGAGGTAGCGATGATTATGGGAATCGAAACAAAAACGATTCGTTGTTTGTCTTTTGCGATCGGCTCACTCCTTGCTGCACTCGCCGGAATTTTGATCGGACTCGAGTTTAATCTGGATCCAAACATGGGAATCTCTTTAGCGATTAAAGGATTCACTGCCATGGTGATCGGTGGAGTTGGATCGATTGG
>JBBTSF010000050.1:2054-5172 GCA_038064815.1 Patescibacteria group bacterium | reverse complement strand
CCCAACTTCATCTTTTTTTCGTACTCATCAACGATCGTCGTGACGAGTTCATCAAAACGTTCTTTTGAGACATCTTCCAGTTTATTGAGCTTCTTCTGAACTTGTTTCGCCAACGTCTTCAAATTTTTCTGCAACTCTTCTGTGAGTTGTTGACCTTCTTTACTCATTGCAAAGCCGACAGCCGCAGCAACGGCCAATAATCCACCGAGGATCATTCCCTTTTTAAATTTGTTTTCCATAAATGAAGAGCATTAAGAGTTAAACTCCCAACTCAAAAGAGTAAGGAGTGGAAGCTCTTATTCTAAGACGAGCTGGAGCAAATTTTATTTCAGAAGAGAATCTTACTTTGCACTCGGATCCATCTGATGCACACCAAAAATATTTCCTTCGGTGTCCTTGTAGTATGCCTGCCATGCCATGCCGGCAATAGAAAACTTTGGCAGCGCGAGTGTTCCACCGGCTTTTTCAATCGCCACAATCGTTTCATCGATGTTGTCGACCTGCACGGTGCAAACAAACGCATTCACACACTGACCCTCTACAGGTGAGGGACCTTTGCGAGGAAGTAATCCACCATTGATTCCGGGTTCTTTACTCTCCTTCGGTGCCGTCATGATCATCCAATACTCCATGGAAGGATTGTCCCATTTTGTGATCTCCCACCCAAAAACTGTTCGATAGAACTCTGCGGCTCGTGGCAAATCGTCTGCTTGAATCTCGAAGTGTACGATGCGATTCATATATGTGTGATTATTTTGAAGAAAGCTTCATCATCGCGGATTGAGATTCCTCATCTGTGGCTTCTGGTCCATTGAGTAAATCAAATGGATTTTTCTGCCAGTACGGGAGGGATTTCATATTGGATCGAGAAAGACGTTCTGCAAGATCACGATCGCCGTCGGCAACCGAATGCATAAAAAACTGAACTCCCCCTTCAAAAATTTCTTCCGCCGGTTTTATCTTTCCATCAACAGAATCAAACTTGCAAACCAATCCGTCTTCTGTGGTGAATCCGATATCGTTTGCATGTGCGCCTTCAAGGGGCATGCTGCAGGTGATGCATGTTTTCATATGTTTTGTATTAATTCTTTATAAAGATAGTTTACGCTTTGATTCAGTATAACAAAAATCCCCAGCGAGAACTGAGTATTTTTGGCCGTTTTAGGCGTTAATCTGACTTGCAATCGCACGACGTTTTTTCATCATGAGTTTACTAACAGGTTGATTCGTATCTTTTTCATCGCTCGCGCAAAAGAAAAATCACTTCTTCGATTTGATTAGGCAAATCAGACTTTGATGTATCGAATGTATAAACAAAATCAAGATTGAGATTTTCGTGAAGCGGTTTGCGTCTATAGTAACTTTGTAACGCGTCGTCTGCGTTTTTAAACAACCAGGTGTGCCGGAAATTTTTTAGTTTATTGAGAATGAATGCTTCGGGCGGGTTTATATGAATGAAGCGCACTTTATATCCATGTTCCGCAGCCATTTTTTCGATTGTCTCAATCACGTTTGGTCCTGAACAATCCGAATCAATCGCGATGCTATATCCTTTTTCAACAAGAACTTGGATCACACGAAAAGCGATCTCAATCGTTCGCGTCCAGTTGAATCCCTGCTCTTTTAAGAGCAGGCGGATTTCATCTCCTGAGACGCGTGCAAGACCAAGTCGCTGCGCAATCGGTTTGAGAACGGTTGTTTTTCCTGAACCAACAAGTCCAATCGGACACAAAATAAACTTCACTCCGGAATTTTGTGGAGGGAGTACAATGCGGTTTAAATACTCTGTGACCATTTGCTCAAAATCGTCTGCTTCTAAACGGTTTCCTTCTATCGATTCATCCTGAGGACTCCCGATTGCTGGATTCATAAAACGATCTGTTTCAAAGCTCGGCGAGTGTCTTCAATTTTTCTAATGCGGGCGGCCACATTTCTTTAAACATTTCGATGTGTGCACTGTCTTCTTCCCCGCCCATCTCGAGATCGATGATCACTTCTGTTTTTCCATCCACTTCTTGAAACGTATAATTTTCAAGCGCACCACTCCAATCCTTCACCTTCTCGCTGGAGAGATCTTCTATCCCATTTTGCACCATTCCCAAATGCTCAATAGACAAATATTCACCCAGTCGATTCTCTTTTATCCGACTCACCATTCCTGACATACCATTTTCTCCAGGCCCAAGAAAAAGCATCTTACTTCCCTGACTCCAATCGCCGACATAGTGCGATCCTTTCGCAAAAGGCTCTGTCCACTCACGATACGTTTTATCTTCAAGCATCGTATTCCACACGTGTTCCTTAGGAGCATCAATCAAAATAGAAAAGTGTAGTTTTGGCATATGTTTTTCTTAGATATCGATATGTCTATTTTAACACAAACCATATTCTCGCCTATTTTTTTTCAAGTTCTGCAGCCGCTTCAGGAGTTGAGACTGTTTTGCTCATCAAGAAAAGTCTGACGATCGCAAGAGCAATCATCCAGTAGACGAGCATCGCGAGAAGAGTCGTCCATTCAAACACACTCCCTTGCACAACCGTCCTTGGAAAAACCGCCAGGAACGGAGCCGTGAACGGCCATGTGAGACTGTAAATAAAACTCGTGAATCCTGCAGCCGCATTCGCCCCCGTCAATTTTAGAACAAAACGAAAGGCGAGGAGCACCTCCAGAAGCGAAAGCAGATACCAAACGATCTGTGTGCCTTTGAAGAGTGGTTTTGTTGTCGGTGAGTTGTATGAGTCCATAGAATTATTTTTTAAGTTGATGAATAACCTTTTGCAACTCTTTAATTTGCATCTCCAGCATTTGTGTCCGTTCGTTCATTTTTTCCTCAAACACATTCGTGTGACGTGCGAGCATTTCGGCAACGTTCATCATTTCTGAGACATCCTCGATGGCAAGTAAGATAATTGGTGGAAACAAAACGGACCCACCACCCTCTCTGTAAATCCGACGTGCATTGAGCAACATGGTTTTGCGTCCAATGATCGGAAAATCGTGCGTCACTTCAAACCCTTTGAAGTGAGAATTTTTTGGAAGAATGTCGTCCAAGAATCTGCGAAGTGCGGAAATATTCCACTGACCATTTCCCAGTTCATACACATTTTTATGGAGCGT
>JBBTSF010000050.1:0-1954 GCA_038064815.1 Patescibacteria group bacterium | reverse complement strand
TGTAATGGAATTATCTCTGATGCGGCTTTATTTCAATGTCTATGATGAACGCAACACTGGAGAGACAATTACGAGATGAACTGACGGTGGCTAATCACGATTTCGAAAAAGGGCTCAATATCTACGCCTTTTTTAAAGTATCTGATCATGCGATGGGAGAAGATTTGGTGCAGGATACGTTTATCAAAACTTGGAAGTATCTTCTCAGAGGAGGAAGAATCGATCTGATGAAGGCATTTTTGTATCATGTGCTCAACAACCTGATCGTCGATCAATACCGAAAACACAAAACAACGTCTCTTGATTTGCTTCAGGAAAAAGGTTTTGAACCAAGTATCGATCTTTCTGATCGACTTTTTGATTATCTCGATGGAAAAGTGGCATTGCTTCTCATTCAACGTCTTCCAAAAAATTATCAGGAAGTAATGTGCATGCGTTACATGGAAAGTCTCTCGCTTGAGGATATGTGTCTTCGAACCGGACAATCAAAAAATGCCCTTGCTGTACAAGCCCATCGAAGATTAGAGAAATTGAAGATCCTGTATGAACCACTGAAACAGGAGAAGCCGGAAACGATGTAATGAAAGGCGATTTAATTCGTCTTTTTTAGTAGATAAATCACGATCAAAACAATATGCGCTACTTTCCTCTCACTCTTGTAGGAATTATATTGGCATTACAACCAGCCATGATTCCGATCGCAAGTGCACAAACCATGTCATCTGCCAACGGAAAAATTTTGCTTGAGGCAGAAGCTCACGGAGAACTTTGGTATGTGAAGCCTAACACAGGACACCGAACCTACTTTGCAAATCCAGAAGGCGTTCGTTTGCTGATGCGAAAAGGAATCGGAATCAGCAATGCGAATCTCCAAAAAATTCCGATCGCCATTCTTGCAGACACGATTGTCGATAAAGATCAAGATGGACTTTCAGACAGTCTTGAAGCCGCGCTCAACATAAACGAATCGATCGCAGACACAGATCACGATGGAATTTCAGATGGAATTGAAGTACAGAATCACTCTAACCCACGAGGAACCGGGATTCTTACCCTGGACTCAAGACTCGGAAAACGTCTTTCGGGATACATCGTTCTTCAAGTCGAAGATCGAGGGCAAGCATGGTATATCCTTCCACAAACAAACGAGCGCTATTATCTTGGAACCCCACAAGAAGCGTTCAAAATATTCAAGAAACTCGCGCTCGGAATTTCAAACCATAACATTCAGCAGATCCCTATTGAATAAAATTGGTTCGGATACGGTGTAATCACCTATGGACTCGTGCGGCTCCATAGATAGATAACTCACGAACGTATTCGTATGGATAACACAACATGCTCAAAGTGCCACGGCCCCGTGAAGGACGGAAAGTGCAGTGGATGCGCAATGGTGCCTGAAAGTTGTACATGTAAGAGTGAGACGAAAACGGCGTAGTCCTCTTTGCGGGTGAACAAAAAAATCTCCACTTCAGTCAGTGGAGATTTTTTATTGAGAGACAATGAGAAGAATTTTTTTGCTTGGTTCCATTTTGTTCATTTCCTGATTCCAGTCTGCTGCCGCATTCTTTAATGTTTGAAATGAATAGAAATTTGCGTTCCCCTCTTCTGTCCCTGGATCATTCACGAGAAATCCTTTTTCATTATATCCACGCACAACAATCATGTGATAGAAAGCCGGGATATTTTGATATTTTGGATTGCCCAGCAACTTTGCATTGAGTGGCAGAAGAACAGGATGTTGGTTATTTAACGCTTGTTTTAACTCGTGCTCGGAAAAATCATGAATCTGTCTCACCGTTAATCCATACACCTCTTCAATCATTTTCGCCGTCGCATCTGCTCCCGTATCTTTATTGTAACGAAGATTCTCTTGTTCCCATTTTTTAAGTTCGGCGATCGCATTTGTTGCAACCGCGACCGGCAATATATTTTCTGTATTCCCAGAAAGATA
>JBBTSF010000049.1:50672-57268 GCA_038064815.1 Patescibacteria group bacterium | reverse complement strand
GCGACCGGTAAATCATTCGCTTCTACTTTTACAAATAACATTTGTGTGTTCGCGTCGTACACATTCTCCACGATCGGATACAACTTTCCGTTCACCGCAACTTCTGCACCAATAAGCGTGTGTGATTGTGTTGGTTCAGAATACATCGCGATCCATCCGTCGGTCGTCAACACAATTCCTGTTTGGATGGGCGCTTGCAGATAGCCGAGTGGTCCTGGTTGTCCTTGATAAATTTCGACGATGCTTGGAAGAGAGGACTCAACCAAACGATCCACGGCATCTTTATACGAAGAAGGAAAATTGCGTGGACGTTCTTGCGTGAGTCGAAGTGGTGCGGTGAGTTCCGTGAGTTGCACGGCGTAATCCGAAAGATAGGAAGACGTCCAAGCCGTTCCTAAAACTCCGCTTGCTCCTCCAAGAACAAACGCGATGACGATGGTGTAAAAAGTGGTGTTCCAATTTTGTTTCATACCCAAGCCGTACTTGCGACGATGATCATGAACAATAAACTTGCAGTGATTACATAACGTCGCACGACAGCCACCCCGAGCTTATGATGCGCGTGCGCACGTGTCAATCCAAGAAAGAGATAAAATAAAAGCGTGATGAGCGCGGCGTTTGTGTACAATCCGCTTGGAAGAAACGCGAACGTGACAAAAAATTCTGTAGTGAGGAGCGTGCCGGCAAGGGCGTATGGACGCGCGTGTGCGTCATCGGCTTTGCTGACCCAGAGTGTTCCGTATTGAATAAAAAGCGAGAGCAGAAAAAAGATCGGCGCAAGAACCCACAGCGGAGTTTGAATGAGAAGATTGGTTCCGTATCCAACAGACGACAAGAAAAAAATCGTCAGCACGTTTAAGATGAGGGTGATGTATTCGATCGAGTACGGTTGATACTGCGACGGAAGATGTGTGTATTGAAAAATGTATTCTGCGAACAACACGGCGAATAAAATCGAAAGCGCGCCGAGAATCATTCCGGCCAGTTCATGTTCGAACAAAAAGATCATGCCAAATGTGGCGAGCAGATACAACATTGGCGTTCCAAAAAAATGCCAGAATTGAAACGTGCGCATTTTCCAATGCAGCAGACGTCCGTAAAAAAATGCGAGCGGAAGCAACGTCACCACCACGCACCACACCGGCGGAAGCCATCCCAAAAAAAGACTGGCGAATCCGAGCGTCGCAACAATTCCAATCGCAAATGGCGTAAGGCGGTGCAGCAAAATCATAGATTCACTTTTGCTTTGATGATCACAGAGCCCTCTTTGTACTCGATTCCATTGACCTGCACAAATGTCTTCAACTCTTCGTTGAGAGAAACGAGTTGGCTTTCAATAAACGGCTGAAGGAAAAAAGCGACCAGTGCATGTGGAAGATGAAACGAGCCCACCGCAAAACGTTCAGGCACTACATGAATCACTCCCTCGTTCGCCGTTGCCTTTACCGAAAGGATGATCGCGGTGTGCTTCGCAGAATTCGGAAGCGGAAAAAAGAAGGTGAACCCGCTTTCTTCTGAGATCGAAACTTGCGCGAGCCCCGCATCGATTGTGTCATGCTGTTCTTTTTCAAGAAGTGAACGCAGAGATGCCGTCAAAGACGATTCTGTCACAGTAAAAGAAGTGGAAGCCGCCTGTTGTGCAAATGCCGTTTGTAATTTTTCTGCCGCGATTACTTCAACCGGAACACCTGGCATCACCAGATGATCTGGCTCTGGTTTGTGATAGCTTAGCGCGGACACAAGAGGAATCTCCACCAAGCCTGTGGACGCAACGATCCAAACTCCCCACCCACACAGAAAAAAAATCATCAAAAAAAACAGGACAGAGCAAGACAAAAAACGTTTTTTCGGTTTTGTCGTCGCAATCTCTTTTTTCATCTCTCCTCTCATTTGCTCAAGTTCCTCTTTGAGCCCTTTGCCTTTTTCGATTCGAGACATAGCTATTCAAGCCACGATTGTGTTTTGGTGGTGCGCACAAACTGATCGAACGATTCCTTCGCACCGGCGGCACCCGGCTGCAAATTTTCTTTGAGCTGATTCATTTGCACGGCAAGTTCCAGATGTAAATCCTTAAACGAAGCAGGAACACGCATCGTCAACAACGAAGAAAGGGTTTGTTCGGCGAGTGTGAGACGTTTTGCCTGATCTTCTGTTTGCGTGTATCCGTCAATAAATTTTTTCGTGAGCGTCTGCAAATTTTTTTGATAGTCTGGCTCAGAAACCGGAGCGACGACATCTTCGCGAATCGGTGCGTTTCCTTCCCTGTTCGTAAACGTGAAGAACATGAACGCTAACAGCGCGATGGTGAGAAGCGCGAGAATGAGCGGAAAGAAGGAATGACGATGATGAAGTTTCATACAAATTCTTTAAAAATATCTTCGGCCACAACGGCGATCATCGTGGCAAGGGGGATCGCGAGAATCGCGCCAACAATTCCACCGACTTGCACACCAATGAGCAATGCGAGAATACTCAGTACAGGATTAAGCCCGGTCACACTTTGCATGATCTTTGGAACGAGGAGATGGTTTTCAATTTGTTGGATGAGGAGAAACAATCCAACAACCGCCGCGCCATGAATGGGTGATTGTGCAAATCCGATAATCGCGGCAGGGACAAGAGAAAGGATCGGTCCGGCGTACGGAATGATTTCTAAGAGTCCCGCGATGACCGCAAGCAACAGCGCATATGGAACTCCCAGAAGACTCAACCCAATATACACACCGACTCCGACAAACACTCCCAAGATAATTTGTCCACGAAGCCACGCTCCCATTTTTGCCTGCATCTTTTTGAGAAGCTCGGTGATGTAGGGTTGATATTCTACTGGTGCGAACGTGCGAAAATATTTTCGCATGCTATCTTCTTCCACCACCATGTAAAACGTGAGTGCGAGCACAATCGCAAGCGCGATCAGTCCACTAAAAAATCCTTTGACCGTGGTAAACAGCGAGCCTGCGGAGGTGTTGATGTTCTGCTGAAAGGATTGAAGATTCGAGACGATCGTTTCGACAAACTGATGTCGTTCTTGAAAATGGACAAACGCATCAACTGCGCCAACGTAGGTGACAGAAAGATTTTGCACGAGTTGAACGGACTGTTCGAGAATGATCGGAACAAGTGTGATGACCATGATCGCGGCGATCGCGAACAAAATCGTGTACACAACAAGCACGGCAAGCCCGCGCGGAATGCGACGACGCGCAAACCAATCCGCGAATGGATCGATCACGGAAGCAAACATGATCGCGACCACAAAGATCGCAACGATCTCTCGGATATACCACAAAAACCATGCGCCCAAAAAAATCAAAATCGCTTTGACAAATGTTCCCGTAGAAATACTAATCGATTGTTCGGAACGCATAATTTTTTCTGCATCAAGTATAACATAAAAAACAAAAACGACCGACGTGTGTCGGTCGTTTTTGTTGGTGGAGCTGCGGGGAATTGAACCCCGGTCTGGTAAGGCTTTACGACACAATTTTTCCAAGCACAGTTCCGCTTGTTTACAATGTACACTTAAAGCGGAACCAAATGTGTACATCGTTGTCGATCGCAATTTCTTAAAGATACGAGATCGATGACCGTATCTTCCAGCTCGAGAATATGACGTTCGGATCTTGACTATCGAGCATCTCAAGACGAACGGTCTTTAACGCCCTTAGGCGAAGACTGGTGCGAAGGAAGGAACGCTGAAAGCGTTCTTCAAGCGCGCAATGACATTGTTTGCAGTTGTCGTTTGCGTGTCGGATTTAGGAGGGGACATGCATCCTCCGCTTGATCGTGAGGCAAGGAACTCCCATCGAAACCGGTCAGCCCCGTCGAAGAAAGATACCGGAAAATTTCGCGTTCGTCAATGCATCAGACTACCCTTTCATGTCTTGTCTGATCTGCCGATCGACATCACGCTTCTTGATCGCATCGCGTTTTTCGAATTTCTTTTTTCCTTTTCCGATCGCGAACTCAAGCTTTACTAAATTTCCTTTGAGATAAATTGAGAGTGGGACAAGTGTGAATCCTTCTGCTTGTTTTTTTCCGATGAAGCGTTTCATCTCGCGCTTGTGCACGAGCACTTTGCGATCTTGGTCTGGTTCATATTCTTTTTGTGCGCCAGCAGCTGGACCGAATCTCGAGATGTGCGCGTTCTTGAGCCAGAGTTCGCCGGAGCGAATATCCAAAAAGGCTCCTTTAAGTTGAACGGAACCGGCTTTTGCGGATTTCACTTCTGGCCCCGTCAACACTAATCCACCTTCAAATGTTTCTTGAAGGTCGTAGTCGAATCGCGCGCGTTTGTTGACGGCCAACGTTTTCATACCGGTTGAGTATAACCGAATGCTTGATTTTTTTCATCAATCTGGCTAAACTTCCCCCATCTTCATATGCGCATTCACCGTCATCGAGTCCGCAAGCCGGCACTCAACCTCCAAAAGTATCGTGTTAACGATCGCATCCGCTCACCGGAGGTGCGTGTTATTGATGAAAAAGGACAACCTCTTGGAGTTTTGACGATCGAAGCCGCGCTTGCGATGTGTCAGGAACGCGAGATGGATTTGGTGGAAGTCTCCCCAAAAGCCGAACCGCCTGTTTGTAAAATGCTTGATTACGGACAGTTCAAGTATCAAAAAGAAAAAGAAGCTCGTAAGCAAAAAGCACAGTCAAAAGAAATCGAAGTTAAAGTCATTCGTTTGTCTGTGCGTATCGGCGCACACGATATGGATGTGCGAAGAAAGCAGGCCAGCAAATTTTTGGACCGTGGGGATAAAGTCAAAGTCGAACTCCCCATGCGCGGTCGTGAAAAAGCACACAAAGATGTGGCCGAAGGAGTCATCAACACGTTTCTCACCGCACTTAAGGCGGATTATCAGCTCAGAACCGAACAAGAAATTACGTATCAAGGCGGCCGTTTTTCCGCGGTTGTCACCAAGGCGTAACCTTGACAGTCCTTCACCCTTTCCTTATACTTCTCACGTTATTTAGTAGATCTTGGTATGAAACCCAAAACACACAAAGCCGTTTCAAAACGGTTTAAAATCACACCCGCTGGCAAAGTTTTGAAGCGCCATGGTGGTCAAGGCCACTTTAATAGCCGCGATTCAGGAAAGATTACGCGCAAGAAGCGACGTGATCAGACCTTTGTCTCTCACGCCAAAGCGGTCAAAACATTAATCGGAAAAGGAACATCCTAACTCTATGCCACGCGTAAAACGAGGGACACAACACGTCAAGCGACGCAAGAGCTTGCTTGAGAAAACAAAAGGCATGATGTGGGGACGCAAGTCCAAAATCCGCCTCGCCCGCCCCGCGTTTCTCAAAGCCGGAGTGAATGCCTATCGCGATCGACGCAACAAAAAGCGCTTGATGCGCCGCCTCTGGCAAATCCGCCTGAACGCCGCACTTCGCCCGCTTGAAATGAGCTACAGCCGCTTCATCGATGCGCTCAAAAAAGCCAATATCACACTCGATCGAAAGGTTCTCTCCACCATTGCAAAAGATTACCCAGCCGTGTTCAAAAACGTCGTTGAAAAGACACGTTAACCAAAAAGCGCCTCTAAACGGGCGTTTTTTGTTTGTTTCCGTTGACATAGCGGCGCTTTTGTGGTATCTTGCGCCGTTCCGAGAATTGGTCGGACACCCCTGATTCCGTGTAGCCGGGGGTACGTGTTTTTGTGGTTTCGTCAGCGAATCTCAGCCAGTCAACCGTGTAGGAGATAGAAGCAATGGCCCACGTACTGCGTATAACTGCGCCCCCCGTCGTGGGGGCACCGTTCGATGTCCTCCTGGACATCGACGGCAACGACGCCTCGGGAGCACCGCTCGCCGTCCTCGGTGAGTCGTACACGCTCAACATCACGCCGGCGCCCCCGGGCGCATTGGACCGGAACACCGCAGTTGTGGTCGTCATCGGCACGATGACGACTCTGACGTTCGGATCGACCGCTGGCTTCACGGCCGCGGGTCGCTTCCACCTCGACGTCGAGAAGACGAGCGCGCCGGGCACCGTCCTGGCATCGCTGGACTTCGACGTCGTCGCTGCCGCAGGCGGTGGTGGCGGTGGCACGGGTGGTGGTGCAGCGGCCGGCGGAGGTCTCGACCCCGCGGCACTCGCCGCGATCGTGGCCGCAGCCATCGCCGCCGGCACCGCGGCCGCTGGTGCGGCGCGGCCGGCACCGGCTGCCGCTCCCGCGGCGCCCGTGCCCCCCGCCCAGGCCCACTGGGTCTGGCAGTACGCCGAGAAGATCGCGGGGAGCGGCGCATTGCTGATCCTCGCGGCGTTCTTCATCCTCCTGCTCGGAGCGGTGGCCTTCCTCTTCTGGACCCCGTTCAAGGCCATGACCGCAGCGGCGGCCGGGGCTTCGTCGGACAGCGGGTACAGCGCGCAACAGAACCCCGGTTCGGGAGGCGCCCCCGCGACGCCCCCCTCCGGCAACGCGGGACCCTCGCTGAGCCCGACGTGCAGCGCGAGCGGCGCCTGCACCTTCAGCAACATCGGTGTGGGCGCTCCGCCGCCCAGCACCAACCCGACCGCCCCCGCCGCCAGCTCGCCGGGTGCGACTCCGTAACGGCCTGTCTCGATCCTCGAGCGGCCGTTTTTT
>JBBTSF010000049.1:48465-50572 GCA_038064815.1 Patescibacteria group bacterium | reverse complement strand
CCCCTATGCCCAAATCAAAATCCATCCGCATTAACAAATATCTTTCTGAGAACGGATACTGTTCTCGCCGTGAGGCAGATCGATTGATCGAACTCGGAAGTGTTTTTGTGAATGATCGTCCGGCGCAGCTTGGGGATAAAGTTTCGGAAAAGGATAATGTGCGTGTGGAAGGACGTGATAAACACAAACCGATCGAGAAAGTCTATTTTCTTTTAAACAAACCGCCTGGAGTTTATGCGGCGCATCATCTGAATTATCATGAACCACTTTTTGTGGTTGGGCAGCATGCGCGAGAAACGGAAGGCCTCACGATTCTTTCGACAGACAACGTTCTCATCAAACGGCTTTCAAATCCAAAATTTTCCCAGGAAAAAGAATTTGTGGTTGAGGTGGATCGCCCGATTGAAATGAAGGACATCAAGCAGCTGCAAAGTAATGGCCAAGCAAAAAAAATGGATGACAATCGGTTTGCGATTATTCCAACGGAAGGAGGCGAAGAGGTGATTCGTCAGATGTGTCGTGCATTGGGATACACGGTGACTTCCATCATGTGCACGAGAATTCTCACGCTTAAAATGCCATCAACGTATCCTGTTGGAAGTTGGCGAAGTCTTACGGAGTCAGAAGTACGGCAATTAAAAACCGCTGCGGGAATGAATATGGCGGAGCGATCGAATCGTCAGAAGCCAGGAAAATAATCTGTTTTGATTTTCTTTGAAGGCACGTTCAAACTTTTGATCAGCGTGCGATAGGATTGCACCATCGCATTTGGACCGGACAAATAAAACACGCGGTCTGCAAAATCGGGACATTCTTTTTTCAAAATATCAGCCGTGAGATATCCCGTGTATCCATTCCAGTTTTCTGCGGGAGACGTCACGATGTAAACAACCTTCAGGTTGATTTTTTTTTGCGCTTCCGCGAAGAGTTCTTGATAGGCAAAATCTTGCTGGGACATCGATGCGTAAAACAAAACGACGTCGCGTTTTTCTTCTATATCAAGAAAAGATTGAATCATGCTGCGAAATGGGGTGATACCAATTCCGCCGGCGATGAAGACAAGTTTTGTGTGAGTGTCTTTTAAGAGAGTGAAGTCTCCGGAGAGAGATGAAGCGCTCATGAGGGCTCCGGGTTCGAGGGATCGTAGGGCTTTTTTGAAACTACTTGATTGATCTTGAATCTTTACACCGATCGCAAGACCTTCTTCAGATGGTGCGGAAGCGATGGTGAAGTATCGACGATTTCCGCGCAGGTCTGGATGTGCGTGCGGAAGGGTCCATTCGAGATATTGGCCTGGTTGAAATGCGAGGGGTTCGCTGACGGTGAATAAAAACTGAAATGTATCTTTTGCGATTTGGGTTTTTTGTTTGAGGTGGAGGATGATGCGTTGTTTGGAGCTGACAGCGTAAGAAAAAACGTTTCCAATTAAGAGAGCGAGTTCGGGGGACATGTAGAGGATTCCGAGATGGAGTGGGGATCCAAAGAGAAGGCCGACGAGGATTCCGTAAATGATTTGGAGACGTTTTGTTGGAGGTGTGGTGGCGGGTTCGGTCAGCATGATGGACGCAAAAAACACGATCGGCCAGGATGCCACAATTTGAAAAAGTAAATGGGAATGATTCCCATTTGTAAATCCGAGAGAGGCTGTACTTGTCACGAACGCAGACAAAACTCCCGCCACAGCACCAACCACAAACAACTCCATCCGCCGAATCTTTCTTACAAGCAACAATCCAACCACCAAAACAAACGGCAACATCACCACACTCCCGATCCACCAGATAGCCCCACTTCCCATTACTAGGCCAGCCAACAGTGCCCCAATCGCCGCCGGGTTAAATATATGCCGTTTCTTTATCGCCAAAACATACTTCGACGCCATCGCAATCACGGCCGCCAGCGCGACAAGCCCCGCGTCCGACCAACTAGACACAGGAGGCATGATCAAAAACAAAATAAACGCCGTAATCCAAACAGACTCCACGCCAGTTGGCGCACGAAGCATACGAGAAATACAAACGTTCGTTGCGAAACAAACCGCAAGTGAAATCAACAACGCCCACACAAAACTCAAACCGCTATAGGGCAAGATTCCAAAAAACCCAAA
>JBBTSF010000049.1:40922-48365 GCA_038064815.1 Patescibacteria group bacterium | reverse complement strand
AGCATTGCGGTTGAGGCAATCACCCACGTCGCGAGCATGTGGTTGGGAGAGGTCAGTGTGTGTGGATTGATCGTATGATGAAACGTTCCCCACGCACGACGGTTCCCTGCGGATCCACAAATACTTTCGTTCTCGATGGTCGCAACTCCGATGACACGTGTCGTATCCTGCGGATCTTCCAATCCCACACGCAGAATTTGTTCCTGCGCATCCACATGCAAAATATCTCCACCCGCATCAATACAAAATGTCTGCACACCATTTTTTTTCAACACCTCGCCTACGAGATCCACAAGATATCCTTTTCCTGCCGCCCCAAAATCCAGCAGTGCTGACTGAGACAAAAGAAGATTCGGATGCGTGTAGGAAATAACATCCTCCCAAGATAGAGGTCGCGTCAGTTGTGTTGATTGAAGACTGTACGATGCATCATACCCCGCCTGCACAAGTGTCTGACCAATGAGTGGCGTGAAGGCGCCGTCGGTTAAATCATACAGCTGTTTGTACAAATTGAGCATGGGCTCTGCGTCATCCATCAACAAATACGTGCCGCTTTTTTGAGACATGGCCGTCACCAGTGAATCCGATCGGAATCGAGAATACTGCTGATCGAACATTTCAATCCGCTCACGAATCTGCGACATCACCTCATATTGAAAACCCTTCGGGAGTTCCGAAGGGAGATCAATTTGCCAATGGGTTCCAATGGCTTCGAATGCGTGTGGAACCGTTTCCATACACTAGGATTGGGCTTGTGTTTTGATTTGCGCGAGTGCGTCGTTGAATCCTTTTGGGGTGAGAGAAGATCCGGAAACTTTTGTGAGATTTACCTCATCCACCTTTTTTCCGACCACAAACGTTTTGTAATCTGCGATGAACATCCCCTGAAATTTTTGTGAGATTGGTCGTTCTGAGTTTACCGCTACTTCTGCTGCCGTAATAACATCGTCTGTAATGGTAAGCGAGACAGGAAACTCTTCAGGACCACCCGGAGAAATATATTTTCCGGTTGCAGAATAGGTTCCGTTTTTATAGGTACGTGCGGCCGCTTCTTCTGCTGGAACAAGAGGTTCGGTCGCAACGGCTGCCTGTTCTTCTTTAGTGACTTCCGCTTTTTTTGCATACGACATGTATCCAAAAACAGCAACGAGAACCAAGATGAGTGCAGAAATGTAGAATCGATTACGTGTAGAGCCGGCTGTGTGAGAACAAGACTCGGAGTGTTCGTGAGAATCCATAGTGAACGTTAAGGGTTAAATGTTGTTGAGTTTGGGATATCTGGACGAATCTGAATGGACTGTACTGCAACGCTTCCATCTGCATTGGCTGTTCCTTGTGTCGTGACCTGCTGACCCACCACCAGATCTGTCAGAGCACCCGCAACAGACTTGGTGATCGTTGTTTGATCTGAAAAAAGAACAATCTTAGAACCTCCATCAGAAAGTTTTATGGTGAATTGTTGTTTATCCAAGGAAACAATCTCTCCCGCAACAAACCCCCCAACAGAACGGGCACCGGCCCCCATTCTACCAGATCCCCCACCCCCGTTGGCAAATTGCGCTTGTCGATCTGCCATCATGGTCTTTGTTTGAGATTTTGCATAAAGCGTTCCGCCATAAAATGCGCCGCCGATAAGCAGAAGGACGATGACCCCCATGGGTAAAAAATATTTTTTCATAAACGATTTATTCATGAGTAAATTATTCGTAACGAAGTGCCACAATCGGATTCAGTGCCGCCGCCCGCCGTGCCGGATAGTATCCAAACACCACACCGATTCCCGCAGACACACCAAACGCAAGCAGAATGGATGTCACGGAAACATGCGTTTGGATAATTCCAAAAGAGGCGACGCCGAAGGAAACGAGCATCCCCAAAAGCGTCCCAATCACTCCGCCGATCAAGGTGAGCGTCACCGCTTCCGCAAGGAATTGATTGCTAATCTCCTGTCGTTTTGCCCCAATCGCTTTTCGCAGCCCGATCTCTTTTGTGCGCTCTGTGACGTTTGTTAACATCATGTTCATAATCCCAATCCCTCCGACAAGCAAAGAAATTCCTGCAACAGCCGCCAGAAGAGTGGTGAATGTTCCGGTAACACTCGAAGCCGTGGCCACAATATCGGCTTGATTAAGCGTGCTAAAATCTGCTGCAGCGGGATCGCTGATGTGATGTCGAGTAAGAAGCAGATCGGTGATTTCTTCTTGAAGGGGCTTCATGGATTTTGCATCAACGGCTTGCACACTCACGGCAGAGACAAATGATGCACCAGAAAGATACCGTTGTGCACTTTCCAAAGGCACATAAATCATGTCGTCCTGACTTCCAAACCCACTCCCCCCTTTTGCCTTTGTGATCCCAATGACTTTAAATTGATTTCCGTTGATGCGAATCGTCTGGCCAATTGCTTCTGCATCCATCCCAAACAAATCATCGCGCGTGGTTGGACCCAACACGGCCACCTTTGCAAGACTTTTAGATTGTTGATCGGTCAGAAATACCCCTTGGTCAATCTGCACATTGCGCACCACTGGATACGCAGCCAGTGTTCCGACAACGGACGTGTTTGTATTTTTGCCTTTTGCGGTGACTTGATAGCGACCGCTGATTTCGGGAGCAACCGCCGCGGCGAGCGTTGTTTCTGTGGCGATGGCATTCGCGTCTTCAAGGGTCAGCGTCTGTGCAGAACCGCGTCCTGAACTGACTCCAAATCCAACTCCCCGCTGCGCTCCGGGTGTCACCTGAATCAAATTAGAACCAATCGATTGGATACTCGATTCGATCGATGATTGTGCACCCTGACCAATCGCAATCATGGCGATCACAGAACTAATCCCAATAACGATTCCAAGGATAGTGAGGCTGGAGCGCACTTTGTTTGAAGAAAGCGAAAGGAGGGTTTCGTCCGCGAGGTCGGAAAATTTCATAGACGTTTGTCGCTCACGATTAAGCCATCTTTCATGTAAATAATACGTTTTGCTTTTTCTGCGACTTCTTGTTCGTGTGTAATCAAGACAATCGTGCGTTTCTGTTTTTCGTTGAGTTCTCGAAACGTCTCGAGGACAATAAGACCGGTCTTTGAGTCCAAATTTCCCGTTGGTTCGTCGGCTAAGATAAGCGAGGGATTATTCACAAGCGCTCGTGCGATTGCCACACGTTGAATCTGACCTCCAGAGAGTTGATTCGAACGATGGGTAAAGTGACTCTCATCAAACCCCGCGGCTTTCAGGGCAATCATCGCTTGTGTTTCGCGTTTTTCTTTTTCCACCCCTGCGTAAATGAGCGGAAGAATGGTGTTACGCAAAACCGTGGCTCTTGGCAATAAATTAAACGACTGAAACACAAATCCGATTCTCTCTCGACGAATATCCGCGAGGGCATCTTCGTCGAGCGTAGACACGTCTTCCTCGTCGAGAAAATAGGTGCCGCTTGTCGGCGTGTCGAGCGCTCCCAAAATGTGCATGAGCGTTGATTTTCCAGATCCAGATGGCCCCATGATCGCGACAAATTCTCCATCCTCGATCGAAAAACTGACCCCGCGTAGCGCTTGAAAGGAACCTGCCCCGGTCTCATATGTCTTGGTGACGTTATTCATTTCAATCATATGACTAACCTCCAAATCCGCCACGAACTCTTGTTCCGCCCGTGGGTGAACCAAATAAGCTTGGAGTTTGAGACGTCCCTGTTGGTGTTGTTGTTTGTGTCCCTGTAATCGTTCGTGTAATCACTTGATCTCCCTCACCAATCCCAGACAAAATTTCTGTCTGCGTATCATTACTCAAACCAATCGTTACAGGAATCTGACGTGGAGATGAGGAGGAAGTCACGGAACTCTCGGAAGTATTCGGATGATCAAGAACCTCCACATACGAAGTGCTCCCCTGTAACTTCACCGCACTGGTTGAAACAATCAGCACATTTTGATGTGCTTCCGTGAGAATGTTTGCAGAGACACTCATGCCAGATTTTACGCGTTCATCAACCACATCCAGAACAATCTTTACACGATACGAAACAACCCCTTGCGTCACCGTTCCAATCGCATCAATGTCTGCAACATGCCCGGTCAGTGTCAGGTCTTCGAGAGCATCAAATAAAAGCGTCGCCGGCTGCCCGATCTTCATTTTTGCCACATCCACTTCGTTGAGGGAAAGGTCTGCAATTTGCTGCGCAGAGATGATCGTCGCAAGAATGGTTCCAGACGAAATTTGATCACCAACATGCACGGAGAGATTTGCGACAATGCCGTCCATCGGAGCATGAGTTGCATCGTTGAGATAGGCACGCTGTGCATCTGCCAATGCATTTTTTCGCTGCGTCACGGTGAGGAGTTGGGATTGAATATCAAGGGGATCGGGTCCGTTTTTTAAATTCGCTAACTGTTGTTTTTTCTCACTCAAACTTTCCTCGGCACTCGCAATATTCTTAGGAAGTCCTTCTTGCAGTGTTTGGAGTGCGCGCTGCTTGGCGGACAGATTCACCGCTGCTTGCGTGACCGCATCGTTTGCATCGGCAAGATCGTTTGGGCCTTGCGTCTTTATGGTTTCAATCGCGTCGATGGCAGATTGCAGTGAGGAAATTCCATTATTAAGAAGAGTGATATCGGCACTGATCACCGGAATCATTTGGTCGATGTGTGTCTGCACAGCCGAGTGACTATAATCAACCGCTTTGATGGCCTGGAGCATTTTGTGTGCATCGGAAATGGTTTCAAACGCTTTTTTCTCTGCGTCGAGTGTCGTCTTGATCAACACCTCTTTCACTCCATTTTCGCTTGTTCCTCGCGAAACAATATAAGCAGCGTTCGCCACATCATAAACATCCCTTGCCACCTCTTCACTCAAAACCAATTTATCGACCGTGCCTGAATCGATAAGCACTTTATAATATCCAATGTAGTAATCTTGACTTGAACTTGTTCCAAAAAGATCGGCGAGATCAGAAAAAACATTTGGCAAATCAATGAACGCCTTTACAACGGACCCATATCCATTTTCATACGCAGACGTCACACTCTGTGCGGATTTTGTTTGTATTTCCTCACGTGAGCGTTTTGCCGATTCCAGAGTTTGCTCCGCTTGTACAACGGCATCTTTTGCATTTTGCAGATCACTGATACTTGAACCATTTTTCAATGTCTCCAATGTGCGTTGTGCTTGCGCAACGGCATTCTGCGCTTGAAGAAGGGTGAGGGCATCTGTAGGAGCGATAAATTTTTGATACGCCAACTGTGCACTTTGTAAATTGACATTCGCGTCACGAACCGCTTTGGCCGCATCTGAGGCATCGAGTTGGAGGAGGAGCTGACCCTGTTTCACCGAATCTCCTTTCTTTACATTCAGAGCAAGAACCGTGCCCGTGCCTGTCGCTTTTAATTCAATCTGGCCAGAGGTAGAAATTTGTCCGGATCCAGAAACAGAAGTCGTTAAGGTGCCTTTTTGAACGGATTCCAAAACATAACGCGTTGGGGGCACCTTGTTTTGAAATGCATGAAAAATAAAAAAACCACCAACCACAACCACCCCTACACCTGTCCACAAAACCTTCTTATGCTTGAGCAACCATCTGAAAGGATTTTTCATAGTGCTCAAAGACTAGCATGAAATTGATGAAGGATTTATGAAGATCTGTGGGCATCTACATTTATTGACACCCGCCTGTTTTCTTGATAGCCTTCCTCCTCGGAAATGATCCGATTCGAGAGGGGGAGGCGCGCATGCTTGTCTTCATCGCGGTGTGCGCGTCGGTTATTCTCCCGATCGCCAACCGTATGCCCGTTGTGATGCTTGGACGAATGTACCAGACCATGATCCTGAACGAAGCGCTGTTCAGACAGGTCGTCGGATTCGTTCAAGAAGGTCATTACGGGAAATTGGTCCAACTCGCTGCACGGGCCGATACTCCGATCACTCGACACATCTGCAAGATGGCTGATGATCGAACAAATCCGATGGCGCTCCACCATCATACGATCGCCTACATACAAGCCGCGACCACTTGGAACCTACGACTCCTGTTCCACATGTTCAACCGCCGAATACTGCAACTTTGGGGGATCACCGCGGTGGTAATGGCGGGTCTCCTTCTGCTGGACGGGATGCAGAGCTTCTGGGTCGTTCTTCCCGTTCTGATCAGTTCGATCTTCTGCCTGAAAGGAGCCGAAGCCTACGTCCTCGCCTGCGGATTCGTCGCGGAGGAATTGGAACAAAGCATCCCCCGCATGGTCGAACTCGCCGCACTCCTCAAGAGAAGCTAACGTCATCCATCTTTCTGGTGGATGTTTTTTATTTACGATCTATCAAACAGAAAACACGACTGACACATGTCAGTCGTGTTTTCTGGCGGACCGGACGGGATTCGAACCCGCGATCTTCTCCGTGACAGGGAGACGTGTTAACCGGGCTACACCACCGATCCATTTGCTTTATAGCCTAAGCGACGAAATATTAGCATACCGTTTGCTGGTATGCAACAGTGCTGGGTTTTGTTAAGATATGGGTCTATGCCGTATAAACGCATCGTGACTTCCATCATTTTTTTGCTTCTTGCGTGTGCCATCCTGGCTGCTTTTTGGGTTGTGCGTAGACCGATTATTCCTGCGATAGATCTGACAAACCGTATTCACACATCCTTCTATAAAGACGCGAAAGAGGCGTGGAATGCGAATCTTCAGTCCGTACCCAATGAGGAAGATGCTTCCAAAATCCGCCTTACATGGGACAAGCCGACAAAGACTTATAACAACTTCCTTGTCACTGTGACAAACCCAAGTACAGGGTGGACACGAACAGAATCAGGGGAACATGATCGGGTGAGTCTGGACGTTCCTGATCTGGAACCAGATACAGAATACACCTTTGTGGTGCGAGCGTGTTTAGATCCAGATTGCACGAAATGGTTTGTTGCAGACAAAGAAACACAAAGCCGAACCACAGGCGCCTCGTTTTAAATTTCGATGACATCAAATGCTTTTCCATGTCTTCCTCCCAGGACCGCAGCAATACGCATCCCTTTTTTGATGCGACGACTCGCTTTTAAGGCAGAGACAGCACGACTCACAAATGTTTCCTCTTTTACGCGCGTGAGAACAAAAGGAATACTTCCCCATCGCAGCGCGACCTGACGTGCTTGCGCCTCGGTTTCACACGCAATGAAAAAAGGAATTTCTGGATGGCAGCGATGAACACTTTCAGACCAATCTGCGAGTTCACGCGAGACAAGAACCGCATCGATCGATCCTTGCACGGCCGCCAGCTTGATTGTGTGCGCAAGCGAAGCCATCGGTTCACTGGGTGTTGATTCCACGAGTGCGACATTATCAAACGGCGAGGCTTCTGATTCTTGTACGATCGTCGACATCATCTTCACGGCTTGAAGTGGATACTTTCCGCTCGCGGATTCGCCTGAAAGCATCACGGCATCTGTGTGATCAAAAACCGCGTTTGC
>JBBTSF010000049.1:33357-40822 GCA_038064815.1 Patescibacteria group bacterium | reverse complement strand
GTAATCGCACTCACGGAAAGTCGTGAGTCTGGAAAGTTCATCCCTTTGTGTGAAGTCACAACTCCCCCGTTCACGACCACTGCGTGAATCTCGCGCTTCACCACTTTTGTAATACGCAATTCAATCAGTCCATCATCGATCAAAAACCGATCGCCTTCTTTAACATCTTTATGCAATTCTTTGTAGGTGACGGGGATCGCTTTTCCGTTGTACGCATCAAGAGCCGTGGAAAAAAGATAAGTCTCCCCTGACTTAAGCGAGACGCCTTCTTGTGGCATCTCTCCCAGACGGATCTTTGGTCCTTGAAGATCTCCAATGATCGGAACGAGCATCTTTAACTCTTTTGCCGCAGAGCGAATCTCGCGAATAAAACCGCGGTGACCGGCGTGCGTGCCATGCGAAAGATTTAAACGCGCCGCATTCATCCCGGCACGCATCATCGATTTAAGCGTGCTCCTCTTTTCACATGCCGGACCAACCGTGCAAACAATCTTCGTGCGATTCATACGTTATTTTTTGTCTTTTTTGTATTCGGAAAGCGTAAGCGTTGCCTCCTTGAGAACTCCCTGTCGAATAAATTGAATCTTGATGGCGTCTCCGGGATGATACTGGGATACCAGATCTGAGAGAGATTTTTCTTTTGTCAGAGGAGCATCCTGAATCCGCAACAAAACATCGCCTTCTTTGAGTCCAGCGGCTTCTGCCGGACTTCCAGGAATGACGCCTGGTTCTCCCGGTTGAGTTCCTGCAACAATCAATGCTCCCAGTTCGTAGGTAAAGTTAATCTTTTCGTCTTTATCGGGCTGGACAAGAGAGTAACGGACTCCAAGCCACGGCCGCACGATGCGACCATATTTTCGCACATCTTCAATCGCACGTTTGGCTTCGTCGATTGGAATCGCGAACGCGAGAGATTGTCCTTGAACACTCACAGCCGTATTAATTCCAATGACTTCCCCACGCAAATTAATCAGCGGGCCTCCAGAATTTCCCGGATTGATTGCAGCATCTGTTTGAATCGCTTGTTCAATCACTTCGGCGTTCACTTGAGATCCGGACGTCACTCGACGATGAATGCCCGAAATGACTCCTTTGGTGACGGTGTTACGAAATTCGGAAAGCGCATTTCCAATCGCGATGACGGTTTGACCAATCCGGATTTGACTTGAGTTTCCGAGCGTTGCGACGGGAAAATTTTCTCCCTTCACGTGAATGACCGCGATGTCCTGAAACGGATCGACATCTACAACGTCCGCTGGTAATTCTTTCCCATCGTTCATGACCACAAAAAATTGCGCATCTTTTTGATCAACCACATGCCGATTGGTCAAAAGATAACCGTCTGCAGAAACAAAGAATCCTGTTCCGCTGGAGACCTCGACCAATTCTTTTGATTGTTCGTCTGTCAGGCTTGGCTGTTTGGTGATTCCAAATGGCGAGAAGTAAAGACGTGTTCCGTTTGCCGTAATTTTTCCACGTTCCTGTTTGGCGACAACGCTCACTACGGAAGGAGTCACGCGCTCAACCACCGCGATGGATGCACTTTCTTCTTCAATCAGATCAACAATTTTTCTTTCCACCTGCGCTTGGTTAGAAAGATTTTTTCCAAAACCAAATGCGAACCCAGAGGAAAATGTCATCAAGATAAACACGGCCGCAAGTGCGCCAACGATAGCCGCGACAGCCATTCCCAAAATGATGATGGTTTGGGTACGATTTTCATTCATACAGAATATTAGGATTTTCCAACGGACTTTTTAGGTGTTTTTCGACGGGTTGGCATTTTTGGATCACCGAGTAATTTCTTCAGCTCAGATTCAAAGGTTCTGACATCTTCAAACGATCGATACACAGAGGCAAAACGAATGTAGGCGACTTTATCAAAGACATGGAGATGCTTCATGACAATGTCCCCAAGCTCTGCCGTGGTGAGTTGGCCTCGACGTTTCTTTTGAATATCACGTTCGATTTTGTGAACCAGCTTTTGAAAGGTGGCGTCTGTATATGGACGTTTCTCAAGCGCTTTCTCTAATCCACGAACGAGTTTGTCTTTGGAATAATTTTCCCGACGTCCATCGCGCTTGACCACGGTCAAATCTAACAGCTCGATTTCTTCGAGCGTCGAAAATCGAAACCCACATTTCTCACACTCTCGACGACGTCTCACACTGACGCCATCAATGGAAATACGTGAATCAATGACTTTTGTATCTTTATGATTGCAAACGGCGCATCGCACAAATAAATCGAGAAAATAAATGAATGGTTGCATTGTAACAAAAAGAAGATGATTTTACATCATCTTCTTTCGGATAAATGCAGGGATTTCTATTTCATCTTCTTCCGCAACCTGTGCCGGTTTTGGAGGTGGAGGAGGTGGTTTGATGATCGGCTTTGCGATCTCCATTCGTTCCATGCGCTCCATGCGTTGTTGCGGCTCCATTGGTTTTGCCATGAGCGGTTCAGATCGAAGTTCTATTGGTTTGGGAGCAAAGTTTGGAACGGAACGTTTTGGTGTGTTCATCACCTGCTCTTCGCGCTCACGCACGCGCAGGAAATTATTCGGAGACCAGGTGCCTTGTGCTTGGACTTCCACAGATCCAGGCGCATTTGATCGACGTTCACGAGAATCAAACCCGGTGGCGACCACGGTGATGCGAATTTCTTCATTCATCTCGTCGTCGATGTTGGCTCCAAAGATAACCTTCGCATCTTCATCTGCAGAACTGGTAATGACTTTCGCGGCTTCTGCCACTTCGTGCATTCCCAGATCGCTTCCACCGGAAATGGTAAAGAGAATTCCTTTTGCGCCATCGATGGAAAGTTCCAGGAGCGGACTAGCAATCGCTTGCTTGGCCGCTTCGACCGCACGATTTTCTCCCGTGGCTCGACCGATTCCCATCAGCGCGGATCCTGAGCATTCCATGATCGCTTTGACGTCCGCGTAGTCGACGTTGATGAGACCCGGAATCGTGATGAGTTCTGCAATTCCCTGAACACCTTGTCGGAGAACATCATCGACGACCTTGAAGGCTTCCATGAGAGACGTTTTTTTATCGATGATTTGAAGCACGCGATCGTTTGGAATGGTGATGATCGCATCGACAAACTGCAGTAATCGATCAAACCCTTCTTCGGCAATGCGGCGTCGTTGCGCCCCTTCAAAGGTAAACGGTTTGGTGACCACGGCGATCGTGAGCGCTCCGATATCTTTTGCGAGCTTTGCGACTTCTGGAATCGCCCCCGTTCCTGTTCCGCCCCCAAGTCCACAGGTGAGAAAAACCATGTCTGCCCCGCTGAGCGCTTCACGAATTTCGTTTGAATTTTCTTCTGCTGCACGGGCACCGACTTCTGGATTCATTCCGGCACCAAGTCCGCGTGTGATTGTTTTTCCAACCGCTAATTTTTTTGGCGCAAGATTCTGATTGAGAGCTTGGACATCTGTGTTAATGACAATAAACTCAACACCTTTGATGTTATCGCTAATCATGCGATTCACCGCCGCTCCACCACCACCGCCGATTCCAACAACTTTAATCTTGGCGAAGGTTTCGATGTCTGGTTTTACTTGAGCCATATTTTTACGCATGTGCCCTCTTGATTAGAATCAACTCATGATTGATGAACACATTATGTGTTCAAATTTTGCTTTCTTGAGCACAAAAATTCATCCACACTTTAACATCCCGCTTTGGAATGTCAAGAAAATAAAAAAGAAGATGTACACAGGCCAGGCAACTGCCTGGCAGGTCATCTTCTTCTCTCTTTGAAAATTTATGGCTTGATTGAACGAAGGAGTTTTTTCAGACCAGTCGAAACTTTCTCCATCCCTCCGCCCATTGAATTGAATATTTTTCCAAATCCTTTTCCTCCATCCACGCCCCGAATATGATTTCCCCAAAGAACCAACCCGATCGCCGTACTGAGTCCTGGATCGTTTGAGCGATCAATAACAGACGTGACACCGATGGCGTTTCCAAGCGACACCGGAAGACGCAGAGCGGTTTTAGCGGCTTCTAAAATCCCAGAGAGTTTCGCTCCAGAGCCGGTCAAAATGACTCCCGCCGGAAGCATCCCTGAGCGTTCAGCCTTCTGCAGTTCTTTATCGACATGTTCAAAAATTTCTTGCACACGCGCTTCGGTAATATCTGCCACAAAACGACGACCCACGATTTCTTCCTCCGGTGCACCCATTTCTGCGAGATTGATTTCTTCTTTCTTTGAGACTTCTTCTGGCTGACAGGTCGCGTATCGAAGTTTGACTTGTTCGGCGACATCGATAGACGTGCGTAATCCAATCGCAATATCCGACGTGACATGATCTGAGCCGATTGGAAGGACAGCTGTGTGTAGTACATCCCCCTCTTCGTAAACCACAAGCGAAGTTGTCGATGCGCCGATGTTTACCACACAGACACCGAGCTCTTTTTGACGCTCAGACACGACGGCTTCGGCAGTGGCCAGAATCGAAAACACGAGATCTTCGATATTGAGACCCGTTCGGTAAACGGCTTTGGTAAGATTTTTGATCTGTGAACCTAATCCTTGAATGATGAGGGCGTCGACCTCTAAACGAATACCGTTCATGCCGACCGGATCTTTTACTCCGCGTTGACCATCAACCGTAAAACTCTTTGGAATGACATGGATGATTTCGTAATTGGTTGGAGTCGCGACCGTTCGGGCGGCTTCGATGGCACGCTCGACATCTTCCTCTCGGATTTCTCCATCGCTTCGACCAACTCCGATGACTCCTCTGGATTCTTGAGAAAGAATGTGGCCGCCGCTGATTCCTACCCACGCAGAGTTAATCGGCAGACCCGTAATGCGCTCAGCCTGTTCCAGGGCTCGTGAAATAGAAGAAACCGCATCTTCAAGATTCGTGATCGTGCCTTTATTGATACCGCTTGAGGGAACCTCGACAGCACCAATAATATGCATTTGTTGTTTTCCATTGGAGGAAGGCACCAGTTTCCCCACGGCGACACGCACCGAATGGGAACCGACATCAAGTCCTGTAAAGATTTCTTCAGCCATAGCGAGACACTTACTACGATCAACAAATTATATCGTTCTTTTTCTTGCAAAACAAGCAAGTCACAAAAAACTTATCGGATAAACACCAAAACGTAGGGCCAAAAAATAAGCACTCCGACCAACAGAGCAATGGAAGACATGGTCAGAACCGTGGCGGCCATAATATCTTTGATGTCTCGAACAATAGGATGAATGCGGGGTTTGAACGTATCAATGATCCGTTCAAACACACTATTAACCATCTCAAGGCACAGCACGGATCCGATCAGCCCCAACAGGATGATCCATTCCCAGGTGCGGATGCGCAACCAGATTCCAAACAAGATAATCAAAAGCGCTCCAAAAATCTGCAGACGAAAACTTTGTTCGCTCTGAAAAACAACCACGACGCCGCGAAGCGCGTGGGTAAAACTTTGTTTCAACCGTTTAAAATCAATCATAGGTCAACCGTGGGTTCACGTGGAATTTTTTGAGAATGGCTTCTTGATGGGAAAACATGTGTTTGGCTTCATCCTCTTTTTCGTGATCGTGGCCGAACAGATGGAGCATGCCGTGAACCAGGAGAAAAATAATCTCATTGCGTACGGAATGCTTCATGGCTTTGGCTTGTTTCTTCGCTTGATCAAAACTGAGAAGGAGTTCGCCCGCCTGAGGAGTCAACGAAAACGACAAGACATCTGTGACCCGATCTTTGCCACGATAGTCTCGATTTGCTCGACGAATGGCAGGACCCGAGACAAACGCGACGGAGACATGATACGGACCTTTTTGTTTCAAACGACGTCCAACAGTATTCACAACCTCTTGCGCAAGCACGGCCGGAAAACGCTGGCCTCCACGCAGAATGGTTTGATTGAGTTCAACCGTAATCATACATTTCCAGCCTATTTGAGTTTCATACTGTTGATCATCATCTGGAAAGTTTGCGTGTACTCGATCGTGCCGACAAGACCTGTTTGAAACTCAAACAACACAGGTCGATCTCCCAGCGACACAAACGCTTTGAGCTGATCGCGTGTGATGTAAAGCTCGTTGCCATCTTTTGTTTTTGTTTTCACCACCTGTTCTTGACCGCCGTGTTTTTGAATCCATTCAAGCAAAAAGGCCTGGGAGACATCGGCGTCAAGAACTCCGTAGGTAGACATCGAAATAGATTCGCCTGTGGGCGCGCGAAACGTCATGGTTGAAACGGCGGTTTGGCTTGCAGCAGAGACATCAACGGGAGTGATTGTTTCTGTCGTCCAAAGAAACGGATAAAGAATCTGAATGGATTCCAGTGACGTGTGGAGTTGGACCAATTTCGCTTCAAGCAAAGTACCCGGAGCCGTTCCGCTTGGGTTGTAGCGATGAAACACTTCGTTGCCATCCAAGAATCCATCCGAGTCTGTGTCTGGAAGATTTGGATTGGTTTTATAAATCAGCTGCTCTTCCACATCCGTCAGACCATCGGAATCAGAATCTTTTCCTGGCGTAAGAGTGGTTGCAAATGGGGATTGTGTTGGCTGTGTGGGAGCTCCTGGCTCAGCAGATGGTGTCGTTGGAACCGTGTCTACCGGACGCGGTGTGGGCTGTGGCGTCGGTGTTTGTTGGACTGTTGGCACCGGCGGTTTTGTTCCGCTCTTCCACACAAGAAATCCTCCAACCGCAAGCGCCACAAAAACAATTCCCCCTGAAATAAAAAGGGCTTTTGTGGTGTGAGAAAGGGATTTCTTTTTGAGAGGTTGTTGAAGTGAGGATGTTGTTGAAGCAGCGGGTGGATGTGGAGGAAGTGGAGTGGGAGACGCAACAAACGGTTTCTGAACAACCTTTGGTTCAACCAACTTTACATCTTTTCCATAACGATACGCCTCTGGCATCGTAAAAATCTGCGCGTTGGTGAGGGCGCTTGAATCTTGTATTGAAGGATTGTTTGGAATGTTCTCACGTTCTTGTGCCATACCCTTCGCGATCACGTCATTCAATCTCTACTTCGTCTCTGGAAGCTCAAGTAACTTTCCTGGACCATTTGGATTGTAGCCACCTTTCACCTCTGCCCCATCCAAATAACTGTCGCCGTCTGTGTCCGGACTCAGTGGATTAGTTTTGTAGACCTCGACTTCTTCGCGATCAAAAAGTGTATCTCCATCAGTGTCTGATTTTGTCACACTGGTTCCGAGCTCCATTTCGCGTGCGTCCAAAAGGCCATCTTTGTCAGTATCCAACTGTGTCTCCGCCGCAGGAGGAGCCGTTTCTTCCACAGGAGGTGTCACTTGGACAGGTGGTGTTGTGACCACAGTCGGTGTTTGATCCTCAATCGCAGGCGCGAGCGGAGTCACCGGTGTTTTGGAACGAAGAATCTTCAATGAGATGAGAAATGCCGCGCCGATGACCAGAACGATCGCGATAAAAATAATCACTCCTTTCAGACGCCCACCTCGAGCAGGTTCAG
>JBBTSF010000049.1:30397-33257 GCA_038064815.1 Patescibacteria group bacterium | reverse complement strand
CCATCCGTATCATCTTTGTACGGATCTGATCCGTACGTTCCTGTTTCTTGAATGCTCGACAATCCATCAAAATCCGGATCGTCTACTGTGACCAATTCTTTGCAGGAAGCCACGCGTTCATCCAGAAGTGTATCACAAACACGCATGTCCTGTTTTTTGTTTGCCTCTGCCACAACCGTGAGTATTTCACACTGCTTGGCTTCTTTTCCGCGAGCGAGACAATTTTCCGCCGTGAGAGGATCAAGCACGGCTTCTTTGCACAAACTGACCTTTGTTTTGTTTTTAATCTTGTCGCACGCATTCACGTCTCCTGAATCAAATGCGAGTTTGAGAAAAATTCCTTCAGAACAAGATTCTTTGTTTGTTTCGTTTTTTATCGATTCACAAAAACTCGCATCTGATTTCCCGCTGGCAAATTCCCAAACACATCCGTCATAGGCATCTCCCGACAGATCCTGACACAACTCCACATTTCCTCCTTGCAGAGCCAAGCGCTGTGTTTGTCCATCAAGACAGGCTTGTTTATCTTCCGCGTCTTTACAGACATCTTGCGCAGCCTGACGTTGTGTTTGGAGTTGTGTTTGTATGGCGAGTGTTGCCGCACTACGCGTTCGCCAAAAATGAACGGCCCCCACAACCAACAAAATCGCAAGCACAATTCCCCCCGCAATAATCGCGATTGGTTTCCAGGAAATGGTGCGTCGTGGTGAGGAGTAGTCGTTGAAATCCATATACGCGAATGCTATTCAATCGGACAATACGAGAAGACGAAGTTATCAAACTTGATCGTGCCCGTGCCAAAGAAGCTTGTGCGGATTGGTAAACTGAATGGTTGAGACTGACAGGTAAATCCGATAGGCAATGGAAGAGTGACGTTATTTCCGCTTGGGGTTGGTTCTGTGGCAAACGATTGTCCGCTCGTAGATGTCACTGTGGTTGAGGCATTCAAAATTGTCTTTACGATCGTATCGTACATTTCTTTGATTTCTGCTGGAGAGTTGGCGTTGAACGCGTAGTTGCCATCTTTACAGTCATCCGGCAAATTCATAAACTCGCCCTTGCACTTCATACTAGAAAAATGTTCCATGTAGGCCTTATCTGTGTTACTTGTTGAGATAACTGCAGAGTAGAAGAAGAGATCTGGATTTGGTGTGATATATAAAGCGCGTGCCTCTGCAGTGCAATAATCTGCGCCATCAAAATTCTTAGAACCACTTTCTGTCGTGATAGGTAAATTCACCTTCGAACTGCATTCTGTCCCATCATTGGCTTTTACCGACTGACCATCCGAAAGAAGGATCGCAATTCTTATGTGATCGGAAGGTTGGCTTTTCAGAATTTCTTTCGCCATCTTCAATCCTTGCGGATTAGAATATCCAGCCGCATAAAGTGGGTAATCTTTTGCGATCGCTTTGAGCGTTTGTTTGTTGGCGCCTGAATCCGTCAGGAGAGGCGAATCCGTGTTTGCGCCTTCCAAATAGGCATTAAATTTAGTGGTTCCATCCGCGTTCTTCACCTCCTTTCCCCCATAACTCACCAGACCAATCCGCATCTTTCCAGTCCCTTTTTGACCCGCGTATGCATCATACAATGCCTCAATGGCATCAACCGTTGCTTCTGAAACAACTTGTATTTTCTTTTTTCCTCCCACTGAGCTGTTCATGCTATTGGTCAAATCCGTCACAAAAACCACATCCACGGCTGGTGGGACAACTTTTGAGGCGTCCACGTTTGCGGTAATCGTGGTTCCAGCTCGACACGCAGGAAAATAAAGCGAAGCGGAATCTGGAGTCGCTTTTTCTTTGTTGAGATAGCTATACAGTTCAATTCCCGCCGTTGGTTGAGATCCTTCGAGTTGGCTCTTCACCAAAAGACTCGTTGTCTTGTAGGCAAGAGGACACGATCCTCCACAGTCTTTTGAACAAACTGCGGCGACACACGTTCCACCAGCAGCGCATTGATACGTGTTTGCAACACCCGAAGAAACGGTACAGGACTTTCCATTATCAGGACCTCCATTACAGATGGCGGGAAGACGACAGGTGAATCCAGCAGCACAACTTCCTTGTGTTCCCTTCTCGCTTTCTTTGCAGGTCTTTCCCTTTTCAACCGTCGAGCCCGTGACCTTCAAACAGATGTATGGCATGTCGTTGCCATCACAAACTTCTGTTCCGTTCATGATGCCGTCACCGCAGTACGCTCCGGAAAGCGTCTTGTACTGACACAATGTATTGCAGTAGTTGCACGTACTTCCATAGAGCGCTCCGCAAGGATTTGTGTCTGTTGGAAGTTTGTTCTGAAGCCCGCTGTCGCACGCTTCGACACCAAGATATTGGTTGCCATCTCCGCAAATATTTTTCTTACATGCTTTTGTACAGCTGTCATTGTTTGATTGATTTCCATCATCACATTCTTCCGACCCTTCTTTGATTCCGTTGTTACAGATTTGATCACCTCCTTTACAGGCAGACCAAGATGGCCACGTGCACGAAGCAGTACAGATGCGTGTACGGCTGAGCGGGTAACTTTCTTTTGAACAGCTGTCGACCGCACCACCACAGTTTGCGTCTGTGGTACAAATATCTCCAATGTTGTTTCCTTTGACACAAATTTTACTGGAACCACACGCCGGATGATTATTTGCACCACAGGTTCCAGAAGAACAATCACTGTCTTTCGCACATTTTGTTGTGCCGTCTGAACAAAATGCGCCAGCGTATGCTTCGTTTTCTCCATCACACTGTTCTGCATCGTTGACCTGTTTGTCTCCACACGAAGGACCTGGAATCTTACAGTCTGCGGAACACGAACCGTTTGCTTGGCTGCTGTATTGTCCGTTTGCTTGCGCACACACGTTTAA
>JBBTSF010000049.1:26449-30297 GCA_038064815.1 Patescibacteria group bacterium | reverse complement strand
AGACAGGCGACATTGATCTTTCCCGCTTTTCCATTTGCGTCTGTACAATTCACGCTGCTCACTTGCCCTGGTTCACAGTCCTCATTTGCTCCCAATACTCCATCTCCACAAATCTTAGAAACTCCCCAGACGGTGGCTGCCGCACACAATCCTTGGTTATTCACAAACCCGGCACTCAAATTGATGAGATTCGCAACCTTTGCCGGTGTTCCATCATATTCTGCAACAATCGTGACATCATCGCTTGGAAATTGATCAATCGCGAATTTCCATGGAGCGCCCGTGTACTCGAGTTGAGAATAGAGCGTGTACTTTTCTCCTCCAATATTTTGATATCCATACACGTGCGAACCTGATGGACAGACAAATTGTCCCTGCTTACTGTTGAAGCAGGATCCTGAATCGTAATCTGGTCCTTGATCTTTACAGGAAAGAAAATATTGATTGATCGGATCAACAGGAAGTGTGGTTTGGAGATCGTTGAAAGACGACTTCCAGGAATCCCAGGTGCTCACACTCATGGAAGGAACGAACGTTCCTTGGATGGTAGATGGATATCCTCTGACACACTTCTCTGTTCCAGGACATTGCGGATCTGCTGTACAACTCTGACCTTTTGTGACAGAACAGTGTTTATTTTTATCTCCGTAGGCCCCAAATGCACTCACGGTTGTCGTGATATCTGTTAGACGCTTCATGTCCTTTTGGATTTTTGCTTTGTCGCTGTCACAGAACGCATTCTGTGTTTTGTAGAGTGGACATTGGTCCGCAGCCGTTGGTTGCATCTTTGAAACCGTACACTCCGTTCCCACAAACGTTTCAACACAATCCCCATCCCACTGACAGGAAATAAAATTCTGATCTTTGTCTTTGACGTACGCATTTCCCACCTGACACAACCCGACGTTTGTGACGACGTCCGTGTTGGCATTAAATCTCCAGTTCTTCAAAACCTGTGCAAAAATTTCTTTTGCATCTGCGCCCGCATTTGGATTGTAGGAAACGACGTAAATGTTTGGATACAACATCCCGCCAAACTGGTTTGTCGCAACAACATACGCTGTGTTTCCAGACTGTACCCCTTCATATCCATCCATTTTGATGTCTGTGTATCCGGCCGTAAATTTCTGTGACTCAAACCAGGCCTTTGGAGAAAGGTAGTTTGGATTTTGAATCACGCGCACACCGATTGCGTCTGAGGTATTTGAAACTTTGAAGAGAAGTTCTTGGAAGAGTCCCCCGGTTGTACAGGTTTCCGCAACAACCTGACCCGCAACAAAACAATCCGCATCCACGACACAGGCTTTTGTTTTTGTCACAGAACAATGTCCGGCAACAGAAGTAACATCGACGGGTTCTGACAGGGGCGGCAAATCTCCCTCGTCTCCATCAATCCCACGATCCATACAGTAATAGAATCCGAAGTTGGACGGACTGGTGCCAGATTTTTCCGCGTATGGAAATGGAATTTGTGCGCTTGAACCCGGCTGTCCTGGAAGCGGTGGCCATGGGCGTTCACAAGAAAGAGCGGTCACTTCAAGTGTTCCTTTTCGAACACCGTTATCTGTTCCCTTCGTCGTTGGATTGTTAATGGTGTCTGTTGTGATGGTTGCCGTAGCAATCACTTGCTCAGAGCCATTGTTCCCCACAGAAGTAAACAAGGCCTTATCCGTGAGTGCGGGTGGAGTTTGACCTGGTTTGAGATCAACGATATCTGTTGCGATTGGATTTGCCGGAGGAACAGGATCCGCGACAGACGATCCCCAGGCCCAACTCCAACTATAACTATTCGTTGATTGGATCGGTTCGTACGCACCAAGTCCTGCGCGGTAGGTGAGCGCTTGAGATTGGAAGTTGTGAACTTCATCTTTTTTGGAGAAGAAGTTGAAGCTGTCCGGCTCGTATTCTTTTTTGGTTGGGACTTTGCCGAGATCTTCTACGCTCACAGAATCAAGTAAACACACCTCGCTGCCTACCAAGAAGAAGTAATAAGCATTTGCACTCGCGGACCCAACCTGGTCTGTACTGAGCACACCTTTTGGAATGGCGTCTGTCAGATTATTATCTCCCACAACATGGATGTAATAAATCGAGTTTGCTTCGAGTAATTCTGAATACTGCAAAATCACACGTTGCCCACCGGAAATATCAACGGTTTTAAACGTGAGCGGTGCATAACAAAAATTAGGGACCGCTTGCGCAGGCAGACCAATGAAAGAGAGAAATTGCTGCTTCGCCCACTGCCATGCACGGGCAATGGCATTCGATGGTGCTTTCACGTTTGCAGAAACAAGTTGATGCGACGCCGGACAAAGGGCTTGATTTCCCCCAACGAGCACAGGAGTTGTACAAGATTCTAAAGCAGGACAGTCTGTGCTATTCACACACATTTTTGTGGTCGTGACAGAACAATGTCCAGCTTTTGAATAGAGCCACAATCGGATGTTGGCGAGTTCTGCTTGTGAAATAACTCCATCTTTGTTTTTATCGGCCGCCTCAAATGACGTCGGATCCATCTTCTTATTAAACCCGATGGAAACCGCGGTATTACGGCAGAAGCCTTTGTGTTGTAACCCGTATCCAGATGGTTGGATGGGTGCCTGAACCTGAGGACGGGTAAAACAACAACTTCCTGTTCCACACCCAAGCGTTGTCGTGCCCGTTGCATTGCAGGACGCGTCTGTTTTACAAGAACATTGCACCTGCAATTTTGCCGTTCCTACTTTCCCCTCTGCAGAAACAGCAATCTGAGAAATAGCATATCCATTTTGAACTTCCTTTGGCGCGTTGTCCGCAATCGTCGCCAAACCATATCCACCCGCTGCGTACGGACCTGTCGCATCACATTCTTCACCCGTTCCGATAACTCCATCTCCACAAAAAGACGGAGTGAGTGGTGAAGTGTATTGAGTAGACGAACCTTCTTTCAAACATTTTGAAGAACAGCCGTCGCCATTATTTGTATTACTATCATCACAACTCTCGCCAGTTCCGGGAGCTCCCCCGTTTCCACAGCAATTTGCAGCGGTCGTATTACACGCACCTCCCACTCCACAATCTGCATTCACCTTGCATGTCTGTCCGACTTTCGTACCGCCCACGCACGCAAACGCACATTGGTTCGTGCCTTCGTTCAAACAACTTGATGAGCAGCCGTCGCCATTCACGATATTGTTGTCGTCACATTGTTCCCCATGCGCGACGTCCTTCGTTCCGTCTCCACACATGGCAAGAACTGTCGATTGCGCGACTGAACCTTCAAACAAACAGTTATTTGAACAACCGTCGCCGTTTAATTTATTCCCATCGTCACAATCCTCTCCCCCTTTTTGGACAGAGTAGTCGACGACATTGTCACCACACACTGCCTTCACAGCCGTCGAACCTTCGTTCAAACATTTTGATGAGCAACCATCTCCACTTGTGGTATTCGAATCATCACAGGCTTCCCCTGTTCCCTTCACCCCATCTCCACACGTAGATTTTGGTGTGTATGACTGAGAGGATCCTTCCCATCGGCAGGAAGAAGAACATCCGTCCCCGTTGGTTGCATTTCCTCCGTCGCACGCTTCGCCTTTTTCAACGGTTGTATTTCCACAAATAGACTGACCTTTTTTCACTGTGGAGCCGGTGTTCAAACAGGCGGCCGAGCACCATGTCGGAAGGGCTTGAGAAAATGGAATGGATCCACCGAGCCACATCGTCGCAACATCTTGTGTCGATGCAGCAAAATTGTTTGGAGTATCTGTCGCTGTCCACGCGCTCCATGCGTATTTGCTATCTTGAAGCGCTTGGCCAGACACATCACAGTCGTCCGGAGCTCCATAGGCCGTGGCACGATATTCCTG
>JBBTSF010000049.1:22170-26349 GCA_038064815.1 Patescibacteria group bacterium | reverse complement strand
ACAATATTTTGAAGCACCGAGGTTCCGTCATTCGCACAAAGACTATTTGCACACTTATAAATTTTTACCGCTGTGGATGGGAGTGTGGCTGCGGCGATTTCGGTATTGAGTCTCACCCAAGGCTTGGCGTTTACACACGCCGTTGAACAATTTGGAAAAAAGGCAACGACGGTTGGATCAGAAAAATTGATGTGGAGATCTCCTGTGTTAAACGGATGGTTGGCAACACCAGCAGTTGCCAGCGTGGCTTTGATTTTTGCCGGGGTTCCTGGATTTGTTTCAATCTTTGCTTTGACCACATTGTCACATATCCCCTCCGCAGGACTTGTTGTTGCAATCGTGGCGTTAGGAATGTTTGAACTCCAATCCAACAATTGCTTTTTACAGGTCATTGTCAAACACTGATAATCTTTGGCGAGTAATTGTGCAGAGTACCCAACATCTTGATCGAGAGCGTTTGCGGTAAATGTCGTTGGAGAAATGTTGATTGCCGAAACCTGACAAAACTCCGCAGCCGAACCTGTCACAAACTGCCAAGAAAAATCGGCGGCCATCGGAACACCTGGACTCGTGCCCATTGCCAAACTACGCACACCGGCCTGCCCCCCTTTGATCGTCACACGATAGCGGGTCGTCGGAGCAAAATCTGCATCCGGTTCCCAGGTAAACGAAAGGACACTTGTGGCGGCTACATGTCCTGCCACAGGCGTGGTGTTCCATGACTCACAAGAACCATCTGTCTTTGTCTGACTACACGTCTCAACGATAACATTGGCTTCAAAAGACGTTGTGTCCATTTGCGCAATATTTTCAAACGTTGCGGTTACCGCTGCGTTCAAACACGTGGCTTTCCCTTCACTCCATTTCTCCCATGGGCCTGGGGACACGATTCCGGATGCGCCCACAACGTTCGGTGGTGTACAAGAAATTTTAACGGTCGGCGCAGTTGGAATCGTGCCGGTGGAAATTCTATATGCCAAGTGAGATTGAGGTGGAGGTGGTTTGCAGACAAGCGAGCAAGAACCATCGCCACAGCATTGTTGATTGGCTGCACACAGTGAAGGGGTGTCTTTGCAGCTCCCAACAGTAAAATTCAATGGATTTGAACTGTAGCCAACAGAATTTGTCACGCTTACTGGTCCAGATGCGGTAAGGAGTGGGACAAAGCCACCATCAAGATTGGTTGGTGTCCAAAATGGAAATGGAGCTGTCTGTTTATCAAAAAAGGTCACCGTCCCAGGAATGGTTCCAAGATTCTCTCCCAAAATTTCAACGGACGTTGTGGTGACCGGTCCAGAAGATGGATCCAACAAACAAATCGACGGACCAGGTACGCCGCTCGTCACGTTGAAATCAATCAGGTTGGAAATTTGTCCATCTGCGCGCACAACCGAAATCTGGTGCGCTCCTGGCTCAACCGCGGTGTTTGTATCGTACTCATCCGGGACCTTTACGGTAATGGATGTGTCATGCCAAAACGCATCGCCACACTGTGGAGGAAAGATCGTGTCCCCAAGGGCATTTTTCCCAAGACCGGTTTTAAATCGAACGGCACCGATCGCAGAACCAAAGTTTGTTCCAAAAATCGTAATGTATTGACCTTTTGGTCCCCAGTTTGGGGCGGCGTCACATGTTCCAGCCGGACATTCAGCCACGGTTGCACAATGAAGTCCGTTATTCGCTCCGCCTTTGCACGCTTTCCAACCACTTTCGACATATTTAATATTTGGGAGCGTTGCAACCGGCGCAGGATCTACGACCGAAAATGACAGTGAGTTTGACCCCATACGCACAGATCCACAGGTTCCTCCCGTCGCCCCACAAGGAGCTGCTGCATTCGCATCGCAGTAGGCAAGTGTTTCTGAACACAAAGACATCGCGCAGGTATTACCTGTTCCACAATCTGCATCCGAGGTACAGGTTTGATTTGTTTTTACTCCCGCACCGTTAATACATTGATAGTCTCCGACAAACATTTGTGTCGTGACAGATCCTGAGCTCATGTTTGGCACAACGGTTTTAACCGCGTTCGGAAGCCAGGATGGGTACGAAGGAGCCTGAAAATTTTTGAAATAGACGGTGGAGGTCCCTTGCGGTGTTCCGAATCCTAAACCGCTAAACGTCGCTTCTGTTCCCGGCTGTCCAGCCACGGGTGCCACAGAACACAAGCCAGGACGTTTGATCGCGTTTACGTCAAAATTGGCGTTGATTGGACCAAACAGATCGTTCGTGGCATCTGTTTTATTTGCAGATGTTTTCACTTCGATCGGACCATCCACAGCCAATGGCGGAACCTGAACAACAATCTGCTTGTTGGACCATTGTACGGTGGTGCCACACTGATAGGCATTCACGCTGATTTTTTCTGTCGCGTTTTTTTGAAATGAAATTGTTCCACCTGTTGTTCCAAATCCATCCCCAGAAATTGTGATAAGACTCTCAATCGCTCCATTGTCTGGAGAGACAAGATCGATACGTGGCCGATCTACGCATTGACCCGCCTCACACCATCCAGATGCGCAATTAGCATGCGTCGTACAAGGTGATGGCACACACGCACCACAGTACGTTGCCGCGTTTGTGGAATCCCCTCCACAATCAATCCCCGTCTCCCCTGGCGCATCTATCACTCCATTATCACAGCTCGCTGGACGAACCATGGCCGAAATCGTTGCCGATTCTACAGTGTGACCTGCGCAATCAGAGGCGCGTGCCCAAAGCGTGTAGCTTTGATTTGTTTGATGACCCGTCGTGTCCCATTCGACTTGTGGGTCTGTGGAGAAAAAATTCTTCAGAGGGTCAGCGCTCAATACCTGTGCGACTCCATTGCTATTTGTCGCAAAATTGAGTCCGGAAGAAAAAATCGGCGTGGTGGAGTTGGACTCAAAAAAATCAACGGTTGAAACTCCTGTGTCGTCTTTGGTTTCGGCTTGCAGCACTTGGATCATCCCAATCGCAACAGACGCTCCATCATTCGGTGACTTCATGGAGATGGTTGGCGGAGTGACATCAACCCCGGATCCCGTGATGAAAGATTGTGCGCACAAAAAATTTGCATTTCCGACCAAACATTTCAGTCCATCCCCGTTTGCCGCTTTCAGAATCGTGGAGTCAAGGACCCATTCATATTCTGTATCTGCAAGGAAACAGTGTGCCGTAGGGTTTGGATCCGGACAGGTTGCGGTTGGAGTAAACGTGACCATGGTTCCACTGGTCACAAACGTTCCCGCAACAGGATCTCCGCCCTTTTGTCTGATCGTGATTCCATCGCTGACGGTTGTCGAATCGAGTGGTTGTGAAAAAATAAATTGTGGCTCGAGATTACGCAAACCAATGGAACACTGTGCTGTGTTTGTCGAGGAAAGATGGAATTTGTTGTAGAGATTATCGTTACAGGTCGCCCCCACACAGGAACAACCGACCGCAGAAGGATTTTCACAACACGTAAGCGCGCCACCAGATAGCCCCGCACAAGCGACCGGGCCAGGACCCATGACATCCCCCAACTTGCTCAAAATAAACTGAGTGATGATAAAAGACGAAAGCACGATGATCACTCCGATAATCGCTTGGCTCAAAATATCTTTCGCTTTTTGGACACGCGTAACATTTCCCCCAGAAGTCATGTACACAAAACCGGCGTACAGAATCAAAATAACCAAGATAATTCCCAAAAAGCCTAAGAATGTACGGATGAGCCGCACGATCATTTCTGGAATGGTATAGGTGGTCGCAAACCCCGCTCCCTGTGCAAACGTTTTGAATGCAGGCAAATCAACTTGCGCAAGCGCCGGATGGGCCACAAGAAGACCCGCGCCGACAAGCGCAAGAAAAAAGGCTGCAAAGAGGGAAAGACGTTTGAAAGACATGTGAACTATTTGTTTCCTGGAAGTGGTTTATTTGCACCGGCTGTTGTACACGGCATGGAGGATGCCTGACCATTGCAGCAATAAGCAGCGTTTGTATTGGAACCGTTACAGGCACCGGCTCCAGGAAGGGCTGGATCCATCATGGAAGGATACATGCAGATCTGATAGTTGCTCTTGAGGCCGTGGGTCAACACCGGGTAGTAATCATGCCCGCCAGACGCATTACTGATAAAGGGTGGATGTGTGATCAGAACCTTTGTGGTTTCTATTTTTGGATCGTTTGCATTTGCTTTCAAATCATCTTCTTTGC
>JBBTSF010000049.1:11192-22070 GCA_038064815.1 Patescibacteria group bacterium | reverse complement strand
GAATTCCCTGCTGCGTCCGTGAGTCCATCATACGACGCGCCAAAAAGAGACGCTTGCGGAGGATTTGCCACATCAATCGTTGCCGCTCTTGCAATGACTCTGATCTCCTGGCTTGGAGCTAAACAATAAATGTAGTCTCCGCACGGATCCTTTCCACAGGTTCTGGTTGTCGTAAATCCAATCGTTTTGTATCCGTTACTAATTTCAAACCTTCCCTGCTCGTTCGGTGGAGTTTGTCCAACGTCCAAAACCGAAATGTTTGTAAATAGTGGAGGTGCACCAAGAACATACTGTCCTGTCGAAGAAACGGGGTTCATGGCTTCATCAAAGGTCATCTCGATCGTCACGTTGGGAGCATCATCTTGCATCGGAAAAACTTTTTGGACTTTTGGTGGGGTCAAATCAAGTTCTGTGGAAACCGTAAACGTCCAACCATACCCACTCGCTTCGGTTCCCGTGAACGCATTTGTTCCATCGTCCTTTTTGATTCCTGGCTGAAGCCCAATCGTGATATTGGTATCTTTTTGATCGTTTCCAAGATAGTCAACTGGATCAAAGACAAACGTTTTGTGATCATCTGTGACCGTGACCTTCACTTTGTCAGAAGCGAGTTTTGTGCTTTGTCCAGAAGCCGTTTCAAAAATCCAAACGTTTGTATTGTTAAGAAGTTTCGATTGGTCTACGGCATCTTCTTCTTTGTTTGCATCAAATCCCTGAATGAGAGTGACGGGATTGATTGGCTGTTTGAATGTGAGGAAAATCATCGTGTTGCGTGGGATCTCGTTTGCATTACGAGGAGGATAATGGCTTTCAATAATTCCCGCTCCCAACGATCCCGCAAGCGGCTCTTGATATTTTGGAGACTGCGCCACATTGATCACTTGGCCGTTTTGCGCATTCAAAAGAATGTTAAAAATAAACGCAACGATGGCGTACGAAGAGAGAATGAGGGCCAATCCAACAACCGCCTGATAAACCATTTTACGCGCCTTGAGCATCTTCGCGGCGTCCCCACCTGACATGATGTACTGATACCCCGCATACATCACAATGAGTACTAGAAGAATTCCAAGAAAACCTAAGAACGTCTTGATGAGATTGGCGACAATCGTCAAAAGTTCCGTCTGCGGCAAAATAGGCCCGGCCGCATCACCGACTTGTTTCAATCCTTCTTGAGCCGTTTGAGCAAATGCAAAATCAGGAAAAAAGAAAAAAGAAAAAAGCATGACAAACGCAAAACACAGCACGCCAAAGGCCGCGGTTACAGTTGTTTTGAAACGGATGGGTGTCCGCGAAGAACGCGTCATGCAAATGTGGTGAGTATGGAGATATTTTATCTCATTTAACAACACAAGAGTAGGACGTGTGTGGATAGAAAACAAAAAGAAAGAAGTTCCCTTCTTTCTTTTCAGGCGGAGCCTGACCCGGCTCCATCTGGTTTCCTCCCCCTCTCTCCTAAAACGATTTGATCGCGATGGTTGTGACACTAAATAAGAGGACGACAGCAAGAGAAGAAATAATTCCTCTTGCGATGTGCCCCATGGCCTCAGAATGAGAGTCATCCCGACTGGAAGCGGTCATATAACTAAATCCCCCAAGCAGAATCATGTTTACAGCCAAAATTCCGAAGATGATAAGGAGGACGCGAAAAACGCGAAGTGCTGTTCCAAAAAAGGCGTGACTTGTGAAGAATGTCAAAAAGGGAAAAAGAGGTGCGACTGTTTGTGTTGCAGCGTGTACCGGCACCGAAAGGGTCAATCCAATTCCTACAAGCACAAAAACACCCAGGAGTGTTTCCACGATTTGTTTCACGCGTGTTCCATCGGCTTTTCCGGCAACAGCCTTCATTGCAAGCCCCATCACCTTCCCCATTTCTGCCTTACTTGTCACTCCCAAATCCGCAACGGTCTTTTTCACAATCATCGTCAATTCCTCATCCGACATTTGCGCGGGAAGGTAGGCTGCCAGAATCTCCATCTCTGCTTTTGTTTGCGCGGCCAAATCTTCACGTCCCGCAGACGTGAATGATTCAAACCCATCTTGCAACTGCTTGGTTTGTGATTTGATCACGGCAAGCATTTCTTCATCAGACAACTCATGTTGCAAATCAATCTTTTTGTTCTTGGCCGCAGAAAGCAACAAACGCAACGTGGAAAGCGTTGCGTTGTTTTTGGTTTTCATTGCAGACTTCATGTCTTCTGTAATTTGCAAAAGCAGAGACATAAGAAAATTTATCGACGTTTGTTTACCGGGCGTGTTTCTTCTTTGAGCTGACCAACACGGATCAAGTATTCGCGCTTGTCGCGGATTTCAATGCGACGAATCGCACTTTCTTTTTGTTTGGTCTTGTTTGGTTTTGACGCATGAAAGCGAATCTTTCGCGCTTCAAGCGCTTTCCCACTTTGCTGCAGACGACGTCCAAAACGTCGAAGCAAGCTCTCAAAACTTTCACCCTTTTTTCGTTTAGCTTCTACCACAGAATTCTTTACGTTCGTTAATTTTTTTCCAAGCAAATTATGCTAAAAAACAGCATTTTTGTCAAGCCTTTACTCCGAGATCGGAGAGTGACCTACGTGGGGAGGGGCTGTTTCTCTCTGTAATTTACGCTCCACGAGTGCAACGATCTTTTTGGCATCCACGGTTTCTTGGGCTCCGGACTCCATGTCTCGCAGAATAATCGTGCCATCCAAAACTTCCTTTTGACCCAAGATAAGCGTGAGTTGAACTCCCATTTTATTGGCAACCTCAAGCTGTGCTTTCAGTGCATTCTTCCCTGCCGCTTCTGCCACAGGAATCTTTGCGGCACGAAACTGTTCGAACAAACGCAAACCAGAGCGTCGGGCTGCATCGCCAAGCTGGGCGAAGAAAACTTGTGGAACAGGAAACTGTGGAGGGTTTACTCCTTTGTCTGCAAGTGCACGCGCCACGCGTTCAACCCCAAGAGCAAATCCACATGCGGGGGTAGGTCGACCTCCAATCAGCTGGACAAGTCCATCGTAGCGCCCACCGCCTCCAAGCGCATTTTGCGCTTTTTCTCCCGTATCTCCTGCAAGCACAAACTCAAACACGGTGTGAGAATAATAATCGAGTCCACGCACAAGATGTGGATTGAGGACATAAGGCACTTCTACCTCATCCAAAAATTCCAACACCTTCATGAAGTGCTCTTTAGACTTGTCATCCAACCAATCCAAAATTTGTGGAGCACCCGCAAGAAGTTCGGCCATGCCTTCCTCTTTACTGTCGAGTAAACGAAGAGGATTCTTTTGCAAACGGCGTTTGTCATCTTCAGAAAGTTTGTTTCTGAATTGTCGGAAATAAGCAACCAATTCTGCAAGATAGGTTTGGCGGCAATCGGCTGTTCCAATCGAGTTGATTTGAACCTGAACATCGAGTCCGAGATCTTCAAAAATTTTCTTTCCGATCAAAATGAGCTGTGCGTCAATAATCGGTTCTTCCACACCGAACACCTCAAATCCTGCTTGGTAAAACTGACGAAAACGTCCTGCTTGTGGGCGATCGTGTCGAAACATCGGACCCATGTACCACATCTTTACGGGTTGTGGACGATCGAGCATTCCGTGCTCAATGTACGCACGTGCGGCAGACGCGGTTGCCTCTGGGCGCAACGCAACGGAGCGATTTGAAGGATCGGTAAAGACATACATTTCTTTATCAACGATATCTGTCCCCTTTCCAATGGTGCGTAAAAATAATTCTGAACGTTCAAGAATCGGAAGATCGATGCGATCAAATCCATAAGATTCGGCAAGAGACCGAACCGTATCGCGAATCAAATTCCAACGACCTTGTTCTTCTGGAAGAATATCGCGGAATCCACGCAGAAGTTCAGGAAAACCTTTTGCGGATTTCTTTCCTTCCTCTTCATCCACGACTCCTTCCACTTTTGGTTTTTTTGCAACCGCTTTTTTAAAAGGCATAATCGATTATAGTTTGTAATCTGGAAGTTCAAACGTTCCTATTCTAGACAATGGTAATCCTCGAACCCATACGCGACCAATGATTCCTGAACGAGAAACCGGGCCGAAGCTGCGAGAGTCCATGCTTTCGTCACGGTTATCGCCCATAACCCAAAACTCATCATGTCCAAGCGTGGTTTTCTCTTTCCCACTGGTTGGTCTTTCGCCAATGTATGGTTCTTGCAACGTCACCCCGTTTGGATGTTGTGTATTGTAGATGATGACGTGATTATTCGTGACTTCAACGGTTTCTCCCGGAAGGGCAATCACACGCTTGATGAAAAACTGACTTGGATCTCGTGGGTAACGAAAGACGACAATTTCTCCGCGTTGCGCTTGATGGAAGCGATACGACAACTCATCTATAATAAGGTATTCATGATCGTAAAAATTCGGTTCCATGCTCGCCCCTTTTACGTAGAACGGCTGGATCAGAAAGTAGCGAATCGGGATAATAATCGCGGCAGAAATCGCGACGATCTGCAGAACCTCAAGAAGGAAAAAGAAAATGGAGCCTCCGATGGATCCAAACTTTTGTTGGAGTCGTTGTTCAAGCGCAGTATTCATAGGGGAAAAATCTCTTTCAGCATAACAAGAAATCAGGTGGGAAGCAATCCAGTACAGATGAAAAAACCGACATGCGTCGGATCTTCTACAAACATGGATGGCCTGCCAGCCGAAGCCTTGGCGAAGGATGGTGGACGTTGGAGGACTCGAACCTCCGACCTCTGTCGTGTGAGGACAGCGCTCTAACCAGCTGAGCTAAACGTCCGGAATGTTCTCTCAGAACATCACAGAAGATATCATCTTCGTTGGGGTTTTACAAGCCACGTCGTTCGCGAACGACGTGGCAAGCACTTGCCTGACAACGCTTTCACGTCTAAAATAGAGAAACATTATGGAGAAACTGAAGATTGATTTTTTAAAAGAAAAATACCACCTCGCAGAACCAAAGAAGAAACACCTTCTTTTTTTTGGTCGCGTGCTCGTTGTTGTTCTTGTGGTCACAGCGTCCATCGGTGCCGCCCTCTCCTATCATGTCTCTTCCACGGGAAATAGTGCCGGAAACTTTCCAAAACTTTCTCTTCTTTCGACACTTCGACATTTTGTCGATGGCGACAAACTCAAAGGGGAAGAAAACGATCGTGTGAATATTCTTCTGATGGGAATTGGTGGTGAGGGACACGATGGTCCTCAGCTCACAGACACGATCATCTTTGCGTCTTATCAACCCTCCACAGGGAAAATCGGACTCATGTCTCTGCCGCGTGATATGAGTGTTCCGATTTCTGGATACGGATATCGCAAAGTCAACCACGCAAATGCTTACGGAGAAGTAGAAAAAAAAGGCAGTGGTCCAAAACTCGCTTCAGAAGTGATCGGTCAGGTTTTGAATGAACCCATCGAATACTACGTGCGCGTGGACTTCGACGGATTTGGAAAACTGATCGATGACATTGGGGGTGTAGACGTCTACGTCGATCGCGCGTTTACCGATCCAACCTATCCAACACCCGGTCGGGAATATGACATGTGCGGTTATACCGAGCCTGAAACCACAACAAAACAGGAAGTCACAGCCCCACCAACAACTCCTACGGTCGTTGCACCAACGGGTCCCAACTACTCCTGTCGATTTGAGACACTCACCTTTCAAGAAGGCTGGAAGCACATGGACGGAGAAACCGCGCTCAAGTTCGTTCGTTCACGCCATGGAACAAACGGCGAGGGTTCTGATTTTGCCCGCTCTGCACGACAACAAAAAGTTTTGCTCGCGATCAAGAACAAAGTCTTCTCTCTTTCTACATTCGTCAATCCAGCGCGCATCACCCGTATTCTTGAAACGCTGCAAGCAAACATTGCCACCAACCTAAGCACATCGGATATTTTGCGTCTTGCTCAGGCCGCAAAAAAATTAGATGAAAGTCAGATCACACACCATGTGATTGACGCTTCAAACGACTCTCCACTGTATGCAGCGATTCTCAATGGAGCGTATGTTCTTCTTCCAAAAAATGACGACTGGAAACCACTCCAACAAATTGCCGAATACATTTTCACTCCAAAGGAGAGTCAAGAACGTATTGCAAAAACACCTGGGGAGAAACCAAAGTTTGTAAAAGTAGAAATCCAAAATGGCACAGCGCGCACAGGTCTTGCCTTTCGTGCGTCTCAGCTTTTGGATGGCCAAGGATTTGACGTGGTCAAAGTAGGAAATGCGGCTTCACGTGAATACAGTCACACGGTTATTTACGATCTGACAAACGGAGAACGTAAAAATGAACTCAAGGTGTTACGTGATTTTTTTAAAGCGGACGTGACGCTCTCAGCAACCGGTTGGATGGTCGGAGGAGATGTGATTCCAAAAGAACTTGCTATCACCAGTGACGATTACGAAAAACTCGCCACAGAAGACCAGGTCGACTTTCTTGTCATTCTCGGTGAAAATTCCTCAAGTTTAGTGAGGAATTAATTGACACTTCGTCCTTTTCGTGGTTGGATTGGCTTTCATTCTCTCTAAAATACGTGCATGTCTGACCCAAAAATTCCAACCGTTGTTCTTGTCGGAAGAACGAACGTGGGAAAGTCCACCTTGTTCAACAAGCTGCTCGAACAACCCAAGGCGCTCGTGTCAAAAATTGCCGGAACGACACGCGATCGCAACGAAGGGGAATGTCTCTGGCGTGGAAACACGATCCGCATTGTGGATACGGGTGGTTTTGATGTGGAGTCCCACGGAGACATGGAGGCAAACATTTTGAAACAAACAGGCAAAGCCATAAAGCTTGCCGATCTCATTTTATTTTTGGTGGATACAAAAACAGGTCCGATGCCTCAGGACACCGTGATCGTCAATCTCCTTAAAAAAACAAACACACCTGTCATTGTCGTTGCCAATAAAGCAGAATCACAAAAGGAACGCATGAGTGTTCTTCAAACCGCCTGGCCACTCAAAGGACTTTCTTTTCCCGTAGCCATCTCTGCGTCTCGTGGTTCCGGAATTGGTGACCTGTTAGATCTTATTTTTGACGCACTCACCAAAGCGGGCAAACCTCCCGTCGAAGCGAAACCTTTGGAAGTGACGCGTGTGGCTGTGATTGGAAAACCGAACGTTGGAAAATCCAGTTTGCTCAATGCGATTCTCGGGGAGGAACGTTTCATCACAAGTCCGATCGCCCACACCACTCGTGAACCAAACGATACACTCGTTACGGTTGGTGACAAAAATTACATCTTGATTGATACGGCCGGAATGCGAAAAAGTGGAAAGGTGAAAAAAGCCGGTGGACTTGAAGAAGCGGCAATTAGACGAAATGAATACATCGTCCGCATCGCGGACATCACGATTCTCGTGGTCGACGCCACCGAACCAATCGGGACACAAGAAAAAACCCTCGCCGGATTTTTGAAAGATTCTGGATCGGGAGTCATCATCATTGTAAACAAATGGGATCTTGTGGAAGACAAGACGACCAGAACGATGAATCAATATCGTGACTATATCGCGGCTACGATTCCCTTTTTGAGCATGGCTCCCGTCATGTTCGTCTCTGCTCTCACAAAACAACGTGTCAAAGACATTTTTAAAACAGTCGATCTGGTTCAGGCCAATCGCAATCGATGGATTGGAGAAAAAGAATTGGAACGATTCATTCGCAAAGCGATTGCGGGTCAAGCTCCGATCAAAGGTAAAGGCCCTGCGCCACCAAAAATTCTCGGACTCAAACAAGTTTCTGTGGCGCCCCCAACATTTGATCTGATCATCAAGGTGAAACGGATTGAGATGCTTCATCCAAACTACATTCGCTATCTCACAAACCAACTCCTCAAAACGTTTCCGCTCGTTGGAACAACCACCAAAATAAACATCCGCATCGCCCGCTCTGTCTCGAATTAGAACCTCTTGAGCTTCTCTAGCTTCTTTCCCTATGAAACTCCTCGTCGGTCTGGGCAATCCCGGTACCACCTATCAGCACACGCGTCACAACGTGGGCTTTTTGGTGATGGATGCACTCGCAAAAAAATACGGCTTCGAATTTAAAACCAAACGTGCGTTTGATACGGAACTTGCCGAAGGGCTCATTGGTAGCGAGCGCGTTCTTTTGTGCAAACCACAAACGTTCATGAATGCCAGCGGTCGCACAGTTCATAAACTCGTCGCAAAACATCCAATCAAACCAGAAGAGATTCTGACGATCTACGACGATGCAGATTTGGCGTTTGCCGATGTTCGTCTCAAACCGACGGGATCTTCTGCGGGACATCGCGGTATGCAATCGATTATCGATCTCTTTCCGCAAGGAACAATCCTTCCGCGTATTCGCGTCGGGATTGGTCGACCAGATCACCCAGACGTTCCACTCGACGAATTTGTTTTGCAACCCTGGAGTGCTCAAGAAAAAAAACAACTCGATGCAATGATCGCAGACGCGATCACACAGATTGAAGCTTGGATCACATCACGCTAAGTATGGACGCAGACCTTCCCTATTGGCTTGCGCTCAATCGATTTCTTCCATTTGGTTCTGTCCGCATGCAAAAACTCATGCGTCGTTTTCCTTCGATGAAGCTTGCGTTTGAAGCAAGTGTTTCTTCGCTTTTGGAAGCGGGTATCGAGCCTGAAATCGCAAACCGATTCTTACAAGAACGCCTACACATCTTTCCAGAAGTTCAGCTCCCAGAACTAGAAAAACATGGTGTCGAAGCAATCACCTTGAAAGATCCGCGTTATCCCCCACTGCTCAAAACACTCTACGATCCTCCGGCCGTTTTGTTTGTGCGTGGCACACTTCCCGATCCAACTCGTAAACATCTGGCGGTGGTCGGATCCCGCAAAGCGAGTCGGTATGGACTCGATATGACTCACCGACTTATCGAACCACTTGCGGCGAGTGGTGTCGTGATTGTCAGTGGACTCGCCTATGGCATCGACGCGACTGCGCATCAGATCACGTTGAGTGTGGGCGGAACAACGCTTGCGGTTTTAGGAAGCGGCGTTGATCACGAAAGTATCTATCCTTCTGCAAACCGCGCACTTGCTTCCTCAATCATCGCGGGAGGCGGGGCGATTCTCAGTGAATATCCGATCGGAACCGTGCCGCTTAAAATGCATTTCCCTATTCGCAACCGTATTATCGCGGGACTCTGCCACGGAACGCTCGTGGTAGAAGCAACGATTAAATCTGGTTCACTCATCACCGCGCGTGCGGCACTTGATGCGGGGCGTGATGTCTATGCCGTGCCTGGACCGATTGATTCACTCTTAAGCGAGGGTCCAAACAACTTACTCAAGATGGGTGCCACCCCTGTCACGGTTGCCTCCGACATTCATGAGGGAACCCGCGTGGAAAAAAAGGCAGACACTTACACTCCGCGCAACGAAGAAGAACGCGTGCTCTACACACGACTCGATCACAATCCACGCCATGTCGATGAACTGATTCGTGAGACGCAACTCGATATCGCAACGCTGAATCGCACACTCACGCTTCTTGAAATGAAAGGCGTGATTCATCACGAAGGCGGGCAATATTACACAAAGAAAACTTGACGTCGCCGTTTATCTCTATTAGTAATGTATGCATCACTGAGCTTTTCGAACTTTTTTAACTTCTCTTGTTCGCCTACATGTCACACAAACTTGTCATCGTTGAGTCACCAACGAAAGCGAAAACCATTTCTAAATTTCTTGGGAAAGATTTCACTGTCCTTTCTTCGTTTGGACACATTCGCGACTTGCCAAAAAGCAAAATCGGCGTGGATACAGAACACGACTTCGTGCCGACATACGAAGTTTCTCCACAAAGCAAAAAACATGTTACGGAATTAAAAAAAGCTGCCAAACTTTCTGATGAAGTCCTTCTAGCAACCGACGAAGACCGCGAAGGAGAAGCGATTGCGTGGCACGTGGCAAGCGTGCTTGGACTGGATCCGGAAAAAGCAAAGCGTATTACCTTTCATGAAATTACTCGCTCGGCAATCGAAGCCGCGCTCTCACATCCACGGACACTCGATTTGAATTTGGTGAACGCCCAGCAAGCGCGTCGTATTCTCGATCGATTGGTCGGATATGAACTTTCTCCATTTCTCTGGATGAAAGTCCGTCGCGGACTTTCTGCGGGTCGCGTGCAATCGGTCGCAATGCGTCTTGTGGTTGAACGCGAACGCGAACGCCAAGCATTCAAGATTGATGAATATTGGTCGATTGATGCGTTGTTTGAAAAAAACAAATCTGTCTTTCCTGGAAAACTTGTTCAGATTGGAGACACGAAGATCGATAAGCTCGAAATCAAAACGCAAGCAGACGCAGAAAAAATCGTGAAGGATTTGGAGGGAGCCATGGTGACCGTTACAGACGTCACAAAGAAACAGGTTTCAAAAGTGGCTCCGACTCCATTTACGACTTCTGCCCTTCAGATTGATTCCAACAACAAACTCGGCTACAGCGCAAAGCAAACCATGATGCTCGCGCAAAAATTGTACGAAACAGGACGCATCACTTACATGCGTACAGATTCGGTCAACCTTGCAGAAAAATTTCTTGAGGAAGCACAGACATTTATCTCGCAAACATACGGAGCCGATTACGCAACGGGAGCAAAAAAATTTCAGACAAAAAGTAAAGGTGCACAAGAAGCACACGAAGCGATTCGTCCCACCGAAGCCGCGGTGCATCCAGACCTTCTCAAAGACACACTCGATCCACGTGAGTGGAAAATGTACGATCTGATTTGGCGACGAACTCTCGCAAGCCAACTTCCCGCTGCAAAACTCGAGCGCACCGGTGTGGATCTTTCCACAAAAAATTATCTTTTCCGCGCGACAGGCAACACGGTTGTGTTTGATGGATTCATGAAAGTCTATCAAGCCTCAAAAGAAAAATTTCTTCCTGAGCTTG
>JBBTSF010000049.1:9012-11092 GCA_038064815.1 Patescibacteria group bacterium | reverse complement strand
CTTCCAAAGGTTCTTGGAAAAACAAAAGCGGGAGATGACATCACGGTCGCCAATGGACGATTCGGACCTTATATCAAGGCTGGCGCCGTCACCGCATCCATCAAAGAACCGATGACTCCCCTTTCGGTCACACTCGAACAAGCCATTGAGATGCTTGAACAATCAGCTGAGCTCAAGAAGAGAATGGTGGAACCACTTGCCGCGTTTGGAACGGATCCGACAAGCAACGGAGAAATATTCCTAAAGCTTGGACGCTACGGAAATTACATCACCGATGGAATCACGAACGCGTCGCTTGGGAAAAAAATCGATCCAGCAGATCTCACACGCGAAATGGCGATTGAGATCCTCGTCAAAAAACGTGCGGCACCCGTGCGATCGTTTGGAAAAAAAGCGGCGGGAGCGAAACCCACAGGAAAACAAAAAAAGAAATAACAAAAAAACATCGAGCTTGTCTCGATGTTTTTTTGTTATTTCTTTTTTGCAGGCGTAGCTTTCTTGCCGGCCGCGGCTCCATCCTGTTCTCTCCAAGACGGTCGTGTGTCTCTGAACTGCGCGACGCCACCAAGGACACCGGCGGTACTTGCCCAGAAGCCCGAGATGTAGCTCCATCCAACAAACGGTGCAGATGCAACAATCAATCCGGCCCCCAACACTCTTCTGGAAATTGGATACTTCTTTAATTTTTCATCACCCCATTTTTCAATCGCGGTGAAAAAATCACTGAAAAGATATCCGGTTGTCTTTACGACTTTCTCTGTCAAAACAGCAGTTCCAGCAACACCAAGTTTCGCTGTCGTCATCAAGACACCATCCCCTTTGTCTCCTGACTTATCTGGTTTTGCAGGCTCCGCAGTCTCGTCAGGTTCTTCCGTCAATCCAAGACGAAGACGTTCTGCTCTGGCTGCATCTTCAAGTCGCCGAGTCTCCAGTGCAGCGGCCGCGCGCAACTCAGCTTCGGTTCTTGCCGCAGGTGCTGTGTCTGGTGTGCGCGTTGCGGAACCTCCGGTTCGTCGCGGTTCTCTGTCAGGTGGCATAGGAAAGAATGTCGGACAAAAAATTATTCATTTGCTCTGAGTATAGCAGAAAATTCCGCTTGGGTCAATCTGAATTTCTCTTTACATCGCGTAAAATTCCCAGTATCTTAGCTATGTTATGCAAGATGTGGTCTACACATACGAACAGCTCGAAGCCCTGGTGCAAAAAAACTATTTGCATCCAGATCTTTCTCTTTTACGACGCGCGTACGAAATCGCCGCAGAGGCTCACAAGGGTGAAGTGCGACTCACCGGACATCCATTCATCTCCCATCCTCTAGCCGTTGCGTACACACTCGCAGAAATGGGTCTTCATATAAATGTCGTCATCGCTGGTCTGCTTCACGACATCGTGGAAGACACGGCGTTTGAAGTGGAAGATATCCAGAAGCTTTTTGGCGATGATATTGCCTCACTCGTAGATAGCGTGACCAAATTGAAACGCAATGTGAAGTACCGTGGCGTCGAACGCTACGCGGAAAATTTGCGGAAAATGTTTTTGGCGATGGCAAGCGATGTGCGCGTCGTGTTCATGAAATTTGCCGATCGCCTTCACAATCTTCAAACGCTTTACGCACAACCGAAACATAAACAAGAACGCATTGCGCGCGAGTCGCTTGAAATTTATGCACCGATCGCGGGACGCTTAGGCATGAATGAAATCAAAGGTGAACTGGAAGATCTTTCGTTTGCGTATCTTCAACCAAAAGAATACGAACGCATGAAGAGTGTGATGGATATTAAGGTTCGGGAAAAAGGAGCATATGTCAGTCGCACCATTGATACCACGGAAAAAATGCTTTCAGATGGTCACATTGGAACATTTCAAGTGCACGGACGCGTGAAGCGACTCTTTAGTCTTTACGAAAAAATGCAACGCTACCATGGAGATCTCAGCAAGATTTACGATTTGATTGCCATTCGTATTATCGTGGGCGATGTCGAGAGTTGCTATGCGACACTTGGAATCCTTCATCAGAAGTGGCGCCCGATTCCTGGACGTATCAAAGATTATATCGCCCAACCAAAACCAAACGGATATC
>JBBTSF010000049.1:0-8912 GCA_038064815.1 Patescibacteria group bacterium | reverse complement strand
CCGATTCCTGGACGTATCAAAGATTATATCGCCCAACCAAAACCAAACGGATATCAGTCTCTGCACACTACGATGTTTACCGATGCCGGAGAAATTGTGGAGTTTCAAATCCGCACGCAAGAAATGCACGAACTTTCTGAATACGGAGTTGCGGCACACTGGCGTTACAAAGAAGGCACAACCGAGCCCATGAAAAACACGCGCTGGATGGAAGAGCTCGCGCAGATTCAAAAAGATTTGGCTGGGAAAAAAGATTTTCTTGAGCAGCTCGAATACATGAAGATCGATGTGTTTAAAGATCGCATCTTCGTATTCACTCCACAGGGCGACGTCATCGATCTTCCAGAAAATGGAACACCGATCGATTTTGCGTACGCCATTCACACCGAGGTCGGAAACAAATGCGTGGCCGCGCGGGTGAACGACGTGATGCGAAACTTGGATACCGTGCTTTCTTCCGGAGACATCGTGGAAATTATTACCGACAAAAATAGAAAAGGGCCGAACCCAGACTGGATGAAATTTGCCCGCACCCGCCACGCCCGTAAAAAAATTAAGGATTCCACGCGAGGCAGCGTAAAAGGATGGTTTGTCGGAGTGTTGAAAGGCCGCGAGAAAGCCGCGAAAAGTTAGTTGGAAAGTTGCTCAAGACGTTCAAGCAGTTCGAGAAGTTCTTCGCGCGAGTAAAACGAAATAGAAATTTTTCCTTTTCCACCATGCTCCGCGACATCGACTTTTGTGCCGAGGACTTCTCGCAACTTCCGTTCATGCGCCGCAAGATTTGGATCTTTGGATGGTGTGGTGTGTGTAGATTTTTTTGATCCACCGACGCGAGCCTCGGCCTCGCGCACACTCACCTCTCCGGTGAGCATTTGTTGAAACAACGCGAGTTGTTTTTTTGTATCGGATTCTGCAAGCAAGGTGCGTGCGTGTGATTTGGTAATTTTGTTTTCTTTGAGCGCCTGAAGCATTTCTTCTGGAAGTTCGAGGAGGCGCAGAATGTTCGTGACGTTTGAACGACTCTTCCCCACGCGTTTGGCGACCTGTTCTTGGGTAAGATTAAATTCGTCGACGAGTGCGCGAAAGGCGACAGCTTCTTCAAACGCGTTCAGATCTTGCCGTTGAATATTTTCAATAAGTGCGAGTTCGAGTTTTTGTTGATCGTTTGCTTCACGGACGATGACCGGAACCGTTTTAAGTCCCAACGTTTGCGACGCGCGCAATCGTCGTTCTCCTGCGATCAACTCATACACACCGTCAACGTGTGTGACGATGAGTGGTTGCAGAATGCCGTGTGCCTGAATTGAATTGATGAGGTCTTCCAAATCGCTTGGCGCAAAATAGCTGCGCGGTTGGCGTGGATTGACTTGGATGTCCGCAACCGAAATTTCTCGCACTTCTTGATGCGATTCTGGAATGACCTGTTCGGTAAGCGTTTGTTTGTGTGGGATCAACGAACCAAGTCCTCGTCCCAATGCCGGTTTTGCCATCATACTAAATGATTCCTTCTTCTCTTAAAATAAATTCCTTTGCGAGTCGCTCGTAAGCTTTCGCGGCTTTTGAGGCTGGATCATATCCAAGAATGGATTTGCCAAAAGACGGCGCTTCCGCAAGGCGTACGCTGCGCGGAATCACCGAACGAAAAATCTTATCCGGAAAATAGCGATACAACTCTTCAAGCACTTCTTTGGAAAGGCGTGTGCGCGAATCGTACATCGTGATCACAGCTCCCATCACCTCAAGATCGGGTCGTAGATTTTCCTTGACCAGATTGATGGTGTTGAGCAGTTGTGTGAGACCTTCGAGTGCGTAGTATTCGGCTTGAACCGGAATCAAAACGGAGTCAGCCGCGACCAGACCATTGATCGTGAGTAGTCCAAGCGAAGGTGAGTTGTCGATGATGACGTAATCGTAATCGTTGCGGACTTCTAGAAGTGCCTTGTGCAAAAAATGTTCTCGCTCAGCGGCGTTCACAAGTTCCACAGAAGCACCGGCGAGCGATTGGGTGGCCGGAAGAATCTTCAAACCTTGATGGGGAGTTTTGTGAATGAGGTTGCGAGCGGAGTGCGAACCGATCAATGCTTCATACACTCCAGCTGGAAGATTTGCGTGATCGATCCCGAGTCCAGAACTGGCATTCGCCTGAGGATCCAAATCGACAAGTAAAACAAACTTGCCTTGCTCAGCCAAAAAAGCCGCTAAATTGACAGCCGTCGTCGTCTTCCCGACCCCACCCTTTTGATTCACAACCGAAATGATGTGCGACATATCAGATGCGCAATAGTATAACAAAAAAGCGCGTGCCATGCACACGCGACACACAAAAATTCAAGAAAAATAACCGGATTGCAAATTTTTTCTCAGCCCTGTAGGATTTCGTTGCGTAAACGGATTACGCCAGATGACCAACTAGAGGACACCATGCTCGACAGACCCCTCTTCCCCCCACGCCTCGACCTCGGCTCCTTCGGCGGAGCCGTGGACGCGCTCCACATGCTGCTCGACGGGTACGGCTTCGGGGAGGGCATCGTCCCTGACCTCGAGTACGGGCCCAACACGGCCAAGAGCGTGCGTGCGCTCCAGACACACCTCGGCTTCACCGGCGAGGACGTGGACGGCAACTTCGGCCCCGCAACGCGCGCGGCGCTGAAGAAGCAGCACGGCTTCGACGTCGACCGGATCGGCTGGGCGCCGCAGAACGGCATCACGCTCTGGTTCGACACCGAGGGCAACCACCGCTGCTGGCCGCCCGCCCCGCCGATGTCGGTCCGGACGGCGTAGAGCCGACGGCCTGGTCCATCCGCCCAAGGACCACGACAGACCACTGCGATCCGATCACAGCGCCACGCGAGCGACTGGTACGGGTCGTTTTTTTATTGCGACAACAAAACAAAAACACTCGTGCGTGCACGAGTGTTTTTGGTTGCGGGAGTGGGATTTGAACCAGCTGGAAACAATTTGTGAACCTTCATGAAAATAGATTTCTCGCTCAACAAAGCCCGATCATTCATTCTTAACAGCCACCACTTCAATACAGGAATATCTGCACTCCCCACCTCATGGGCATCATATGGGCAGTGGCCGGATAGCAGATCTCATGAAACAGTTTTCCACACGAGGACCCCCAATCGAGGGTCCTCTCAAACTGTGTTGTAATCGCTATCATGACCGTATTAGTCATTCATGCGACATCTATGACGTTCTCAATTCCACACGACAGTCATCTAAGTCAACAAGTGGGAACCACGCGTTCTCAAACCACTCGACCACCTGCACCACCTCAACTTCTTACACCACAAGAAGCCGCAAGATGGCTGGGCGTATCGCCTGCAACTATCTATCGAATGATAGACCGACGTGATATTCCTGTGGTGCGAATCTCGCACTCACTCAGATTCCTGATAGAAGACCTGGAAGCCTACATAGCCTCTAATAGGACTGCGGCACGTTGAGCGGTGTATGGCAGTGTGCATCATAGATACGGTCGGTTCGCATGAAGCTCGTGTGGTACGAACTGGGTAACGTGAGAAAAAATCGCCAGCTCTATTGCTGGCGATTTTTGTTGCTCTCTCTACGTCTAGGACGTGAAACCAGTAATATGAACCTATGTGTCTGTTTCCGGTAACCGCATTCGTCTCAGGTCGAGATACTTCTTCCAGTCCTCATCTGATATTCCCGCGGCTTCGCGCACCAGCTTGCTCCATACATAAGTCCGCGCATCGGCGGCGTTAACGAAGGACTTGACCGCCTCGCCGTGCGCGTAACGAGAACCAAGGTCACCAAGGCTCTCAAAGGCCTCCGTCTCAAGATCGTAGACCCTCCCCATCAACGGCTTCATTCGCTCGAAACGAGCCTCGCTAAACTCAACAACTCTCAAATGCTCTGGGGGACGCTTTTCTCCTTCGCCCATAATGGCGTTATTTATTGCAGAATTATTCTGGTTCAATTTTACTATTTCGCAGGCATACTCGCCAGCGTGGGCACACGAACTCGCTACGCAGTAAAACAAAAAGGGTCGGGCTCCATTGGCGTGGAGAACGGTACTCGCGTCCGTAGCTGAGGGGCGCCCCCCGAACTAAAAAGCGCGACCATCAGAGAAGATGGTCGCGCAGTCGGGGGGACGGGAGTACGAATCCCGGTCCCAAGGCTCCGGTCGAGGACATGCAGGGCGTCTTCGGCAGGAACCACGCCGACTTGTGTGGACCTCATGTTCATGAGGGCCACGCAGGGCGGCGCGTTCTTCGTCCCGAAGCTTCCCCGTGGGGGAGCCATCAAGCCAGGTGTCTGGCCCAGTGCCGAGGTCGGCATGGGGCCCCTAACTTGATGTGACAGCGTACACGTAAACGTGCCCGCCGTCAAGAGTTGCGACTGAGACCTCTATCCGAATATTGCATGAAAAGAAACAACCCCGCCGAACAGCGAACCATCCGATGAGGATGTTTCGCTGACGACGGGGTCAGCCTGTTACGCCGTGAGCCTCCGACGAGCTTCGCGACGACGGCTCCAGTTGTAGAGCGGGGTCGCCACATGGTCGTGGTACTTCATGTCGAGGTAGTTGCGCAGGCGGTCGTACCGAACCTGCAACCTGTGCAGCCACGAGTCCTGCTTGACGCGGATCGGGTTGGCCGTCAGGTACTGGCCCCAACTCATGTCCCGCCAGACATCGCGACAGTTCGGGTGGAGCTGCCGGTTCGGCTTATGGACCAGGAAGCGGAAGCCCTTCCGGAGATCGATCCGAAAGCTTCCGTCGCCGAGCGGCGTGATGGTGCCTGCGGAGAGGCGCCCATCTTCTGCCGGCACTACCGAACCATCGGGCGCGTCCACGTGCGGGATGTAGGTGAACATGGTCACCGCACCCTTCTGTGCGACCGACCGCACGTTGAAGAACCCGTTGAGAACGAGGCCGCCCTCGCTCGGGTGCCAGGCGAAGTTCCCAGGCATCCCTCCTCCATCGTCGTGGACGATGTTGGCCGCATCGTGGATGTCCGTGGGTCCTCCGTCCGCGGGGCCGAAGACCATGAGATAGGCACCGGGGTACTCGTGCGGGATGCACGTAGGTACGACACGAATGGAACGAACGAGTTGCCGATATTTGAACACGGAAACCTCCGAAGTTGTGTGGAAAAGCAGTGTGGATTAGTGCCGGAAACAGAGATTCAGGGAACGCTTTTGTCTGGATATTTCAGTTATATCTAGACACAAACGTTACTTGAATTGAGGACAAATAGTACCACATTTTGGGCATTTTGTCAATCGAAATACGGAGTGGGTTTCACACCAACTTCCATGAGTAACACACGAAAGAATCGGTAATTTTCAACACAAGCTCGGAGATAATTGTGACCCAACTTTCAAACTTTGGGCAGCGGGTGGGCAACGCGCATTTGCAATGAACTAAAGTATCAGCGCGCCTCATGTCATTTTCTTCTCACAACCCATTAACAAAAACACTCGTGCTTGCACGAGTGTTTTTGGTTGCGGGAGTGGGATTTGAACCCACGACCTCAAGGTTATGAGCCTTGCGAGCTGCCAGACTGCTCTATCCCGCGGGGGTAGAATAGGTGATTTGTGAGGGGATGTCAAACCTTGATCAATAAAAAATAGCCGGAAGTTGTCCGACTACGAGTTGCTCCAGATGAGCTGCGAGCGTGCGGGGCCGACGCCCACCGCGAGGATGGGCAAGCCCGTGGCCTTCGTGATGCGCGCGAGGTAGTGCTGCGCCGCCGGCGGAAACTCGGAGATGCTGGAGGCCTGCGAGAGATCGCCCTCCCACGACTCGCAGGGGGTCAGAGAGGGTCTTACATTGTCCATGACCTCCGCGGTCAGCGTTGCGTATGGATCGTCCAATCCGTACGACTCGCACACGTGTAGATCAGGGAAACCACTCAGCACATCGAGCTTGGTGACGACCAGCTCTCGGAAGCCGCCGATGCCGCATCCGTAGCGGAGATACTCCAGGTCGAGCCAGCCGCAGCGGCGGGGACGGCCGGTGGTCGTTCCGTACTCTCTGCCGCGCTTGCGCAGTGTCTCCCCGACCTCGCCGTCGAGCTCAGTCGGAAACGGACCACCTCCGACGCGGGTCATGTAGGCCTTCGCGATTCCGACCACGCGATCGAGTTCGTAGATCCCGAACGTGGCGCAGACGCCAGCCGGGGTACAAATCGCGCTCGTGCAGTACGGACGCGTACCGTTGAAGACGTCGAGTCCAACTCCGTTGACGAGCTGAAACAGAACGCTCTGTCCTTGTGCGTTGGCAGCGCGAACGAGGGCACGCGTATCCGCGAGATGCTCGCAGACAGCGGGAGCGTACCGCATGCACCAGTCGACGGTCTCGGTGAAGCTCAGGGGATCGACCCCCAGATCGAGGCTGCTCAGATCGAGGTGACCGAGATCCAGGTGGTGGGCCAAGGCCATCTTCTCTTCCCAGTAGCCGCCGCGCGCGAGCGCCTGCTCGACGCGAGCGCGTGAGACCAGATCGCCGAGCGTGAGCCCACGTCGCGAGACGAGGTCCTCGTGACAGGGCCCGATCCCCCGCTTGGTGGTTCCGATCGAGCTTCCGCCCGCAGCCTTCTCGCGACCGAAGTCGATCGCGCGGTGAAGCGGGAGAACGACGGGAGTCGCGCGGTCAAGCTTGAGGGTGGAGCTGTGCTGCGCCGCAAGCGGGATTTCCTTGTCGCCCACAGCCAGGTCGTACACGACCCCGGGGCCAACCACGTTCACGACCCCGGGATGCAGTATCCCAGCAGGGACCAGATGGAGCTTGTAAGGCTCCGTCCCGTCGCCGACATCGACGGTGTAGCCTGCGTTGGCTCCGCCACCGACACGGACGACCACATGCATCTTTGCCGCGATGGCATCGACGAACTTGCCTTTGCCGCCATCGCCGAACTGGACGTCGCCCAGGACGGTTACCTGTCCTCTTCTTGGGTTCATGCAGACACCTCCATTGTGCCAGGCGTAGTTTTGCGAAAATACCCCTCACTGTCAATAGACAGATTTGACCCAAACCGCAAATTTCGGGTACTATTTCCCCGCTTGATCCAAGCCGATGTGGCGGAACTGGTATACGCGCGCGACTCAAAATCGCGTGGGGAAACTCATGTGGGTTCGACTCCCACCATCGGCACCAATCTCTATGCATGACGACGAAGAAATCCTTGATCTTGTAAATGAAAAGGACGAGGTGATCGGTCAAATGAAACGTTCTCAGGTGTATGACGAACGTCTTCACAACTTTCGTGTCGTGAATGCGTTTATCAAAAATGATCGTGGACAACTTTGGATTCCACGACGCAGCAAGAACAAACGGTCAGCTCCTTTGTGTTTGGATATGAGTGTCGGCGGACATGTCACAACCGGTGAGACATACGACACGTCGTTTATTCGCGAGGCACAAGAAGAAGTACGTATTGATTTGACCGTTATCCCATTCAAATTTCTGAGTAAATTTACTCCCGATAAGGATGGGATGTACGCCTTTCAACAGGTCTACGAGATTTCTTCAAACGATGAACCGGATTACAATACAGATGATTTTGTCGAAGCCTTTTGGATGACACCGGAAGAAATTATGGAACGTCTCGCACAAGGCGACAAAGCAAAATCAGACTTGCCAAAGCTTGTCCAAAAGATTTATCTTTCACCCATGGCTGGGTAGCTCAGTTGGTTAGAGCGTGGGACTCATAAGCCCGAGGTCGAGGGTTCGAATCCCTCCCCAGCTACCAAAAAGCTCCGAATTTTATTCGGAGCTTTTTGTATTTACCCCTAAATTGATCCTCATTTTTTACATGGAGACACTTGACCCACACCACATTCTCACCTATACTCCGCGCACCTGATTGGATTCAGGAGGAGAAACCCTCATGAGGAAAGATCGCTACTACGAACTCCTGGCAAGCGCCGAAGAACGGCTCCGGGAGGCGCTCGGGCTCGCGCCCGATGAGACCATCCCGGTTGCGCTCGTACTCGGCACGGGTTGGGCGGACGCGTTCCCGCTCAAGGTCGACCACTCGGTCGCGATGCAGGACCTGGTCGGAACGGACGACGACAACCCGTTCGTGCACGTCGATTCCCTCGACGGTCACGCGCGTCGGTACGAGATCGGGAAGGTCAACGGCCACCGTGTGCTCGTGCTGCGCGGACGGGTCCACATGAACGAGTTCGTCTTCAACCCGGCTGGAAAGCTCGCCGTGCGGATGCAGATCGAGCTGCTCATCAAGCTCGGGGCGAAGACCTTGATCCTGACGACCGGCGTGGGATCGCTCAAGCCGGAGATCGAAGTCGGCAGTGTCGTCTTCTTCGACGGCTGGGTCTCGAGTTCGGGCGAGGAAACCCCGCTCTACCTCGGCGAGTTCAAGGACTCGGAAGGAACAATTCGGACCACGACCGTCGGCGAGCTGACCACGGTCACACACACGGGATTCGAAGACCTATCACTCCACGTCGGTGGCCACGTCTACTGGCATGGCCCACACTTCGAAGGTCGTGCCTACGACAAGAAGCGCATGGCAGACGCCGGCGGCTCGTGCGTGAGCATGAGCGTGAAGCCCGAATGCGCCGTCGTCGCGCTCTACGATGACGTGCAGACGATCCCCATGGGATTCGTCTGCAACAGCCCCTTCGAGCCGATGGACCACGAACATCACCGCAACGTCGCGCGTGCAGCCGCCCCCAAGCTCGGGGCGCTGCTCGAGTGTCTGATCGAGATGGTCGACTGCTGAGACTTCTTCCGGAGTCTCTTTTTTTATGCTATTCTTCCAGCACTATGACACTCACCACGCACGCGACGCTCGGGGCGGTGATCGGAGGAGCGCTTGGAAACCCTGTTCTCGCTTTCATTTTTGGATTTATTTCCCATTTCCTGATCGACATGATTCCTCATGGCGATACCGGTCTTTCTGATAATTTTCGCA
>JBBTSF010000048.1:0-7404 GCA_038064815.1 Patescibacteria group bacterium | reverse complement strand
TGTCTGAACAGAGTCGACGATCACCAAATCTGGTTTTTCTTTTTCGATGGTTCGTACGAGAGATTCAATGGCACTCGCTTCAAGAAAAGAAATGTGTGTGAGATCTGTTTGGAGGCGATCGAAACGGGCTTTGAGCTGTGAGCCGGATTCTTCTCCAGAAATATATAAAACGGTTTGACCTTGTGAGGAAATATTTTTGGCAATGCTCGCCACCAAAGTGGATTTTCCAATTCCCGGTTCTCCAGAGAGAAGTACCAGAGATCCCTTCACGATGCCTCCACCGAGCACGCGATCGATTTCCTGTTCGCCCGTTTGCATGCGGACGTATTCATTTTGTCCTTCCCAATCGGTGAGTTTTTTTGGATGCAGAAGGGGAGCGGTGCCAGTGTTGGCTTTTGTGGCAACCGTTTCCTGTTTATTTGCTTCCACAACCGTTCCCCAATGCTGACACTCTAAACAGCGCCCAGACCATTTTTGGAACTGTGCATCGCAGTGCGTACAAACAAATTGGGGAAGGGTTTTCATGGTCGATAGCTTACTCTTCTTTTTCGGAATCGTCAGATGGATCTGAGGTCTCGTCCGTTGGTGGTTTTTTTACTTCGCCCGCGTACAAACAATATTGTTTCATTCTGGCCACTAGAGCTCCTGCATACCCTTGTCCGGTTGCGTATCCACATGCCTGCACGGCGTAGGCAAATGCTTCTGGATTTCCGCCGTATTTTGCTTTCGCGGCACCGTAGCAGCTGTGTTTATTGTAAAAGTTGAGTAGCGGTCCAAATGGGTTATTTGGATCTGATTTTTGGAAGCAGGCATAACCGTGTACCGCGACATATCCTTTTCCTGCTTTCTCACCCTTTCCGCAGTCACTTCCATCTGCAGGAGATCCGGATCCTGGGCTTGCGGGAGGAAGATATTTTGGATTTTTTGTACATTCCCAAGTAAATCCACTCGTACAGAGCGTTCCTTTGCCCTGACAATCCAACTGTGCAAGGACATTTGCATCTCCCTTTTTTGAAGTCATGAAGGGCCCACATTTAATTCCAAAGGTCGGTCCCTCTAAAATGCGTTGTGCAAGCAGGACGGCGGCAGGAAATCCTGTTTGCTGTTGAATAGCGAACGCGGCATCTCGATCCGCTTGTGTGGTGAGTTTTGATTGGCGTGCACACGTGGCAGCACTCGGGACGGCTGGCTCTGTATATTTTGGCGGAGCGTCTGGAAAATCCTTCAACAGTTTTTTTCCAAACTCACTTGAATCTCCTGTATCCAAATCTTTCTCCTTGATGACTTCTAGTGTGAGTGGTTTAAAGACCGTCAGTTGTGGATTGACCGTATACAAAATGAGATACACACTCAACAGGAGGATGAGTCCAATGACTCCGTTTTTGATGCGTTCTTTTCCTTTCTCTCCCTGACCCTTTGCTCCTGCTCCCAAGACGTATTGGAATCCTCCAATCATCACCATCACAATCGCGATCACGCCGGCGATGCTCAGAAGATATTTATACAAGCCGGAAATATACTGCGAGAGAAAAGAGACAGAGAGAAGCTTCGCAGATTTGAGCGGAGCGGTAAATGTCACACCCGGAATCGGAACTTCCAATTTTGGGATTGCAGCAGAGGCGTCAGCCGCTGCACCGTTTTCTGTATGCGTTTTTGTACAGGCGGCGGCGTAACCGGCTTTTTCTTCTGGATTATTTGAAAACGAAACTTGCTTCAAACTTTTCTCAAATTTATTTTCGCAGGTGAGCTTGCACTGTTCTTGTGTTGCACCGGCGGGAAGCGGAACAGGCTGGCAATCGGATGTTCCTGAGAAAGATCCCTCAAAGAAGCAGTTACAGGTTGGAGTGACAGGGGTTTGCGCGAAACTCAATTTTGGGAAAGAAAAAAGAACGAAGAAAAATGGGATGAGAATGAAAAGAGATTTTGAGTTGAAACTCATACGCGATCGTTTAACACAAACAAGCGTACAGGACTGGAGAGAAGAAACAAAGTACGATTTTTTTCTGGTTGGTAAAATTCGTTTTGTATGTTTGTTATTGGAAGATTTTTTGTCACCGCACGCTGGGTATAGGCACCGGAAAGAACATCAATGATGCCGACATGTGTGAATCCTGTGGCTGTCTGTGTGGCACAAAAGAGTGTTTGGTTTGTCTGCCAGCGGCAACGTGATCTGGATGTTGAGATCTTGGTAATCTGCGCCGAGGCAGGGGAGAGATGAATGAATCCATAGCGATTGTCCTGTCCAAGATCTTCGAAAGAAGGGGTGATGACAAGCGCATTTTTTCCATCAGGAGAAAAGACAGAGGCGAGAATATCCTGAAAGATCGTTGGATCTTCCGATCGATGTTCCGTCCCGTTTTTGAGAAGCCAGTACGTCCCTCCGCCCTGATCTCCCACTTCTGGAGCGTACGCAATTGTTTGATCGTCGATCCAAAGAAAAGACACATTTCCTTCACCAAATCCTTGATCGGATAAATCGAGTGTGGTCACACGTGTCTCTTTTCCTGTTGTCAGATCATAGATTCGCGCTTCGCTTTTACGTGCGACATCTGGTCTGGTTTGATAGACGATCTTTTTACTGTCCAATGACCACGCGAGTGAAGTGATGGAAGTGTGCAGACGGATCACCTTTTTATCCAGACAATAGATGGAGGTATCTTCGCTCGTGTTCACGGCGACGCATTGATAATCGCGTGACCATCCGACGCGTCGAATAAGAGATTTTTCTTCGAGCGAGATGATAGGTGTGACACGAAAATCTGAATCGTTTATTGATCCAGAAAAAAAAGTGTTCTTCTCTTGGTCGAGAAACAACACATTTCCCTCATCGTCAAATTCTGCAAAGGGAAGGAGTTCTGTTTTAATCTCTTGCAGCTTCGCCACCGAGTCTGTTTTCTGACGGACAAACCAGAGTGAAAATAAAAAGACAAGAAGTGCACAGAGAAAAATCGCCACGCTTAGTTTGAACAGTCTTCCGAAATTTGTGGTTCGTTCCCGTCTGTCGATTCCGCGGGAGTCTCTCCCTTTAAGATCTGGCATAATGTGTCTGTGATGTACCATTTTTTGGGTTTCCATGCGTCTCCAAGATCGCAACAAATACGTTTGTGATCGACTTCACCCGGTTGTAACGGACGAATGACTGCTCTCCATTGTGGAGATCCTTTCGGTCGAAGTGTCCATTGTTGATTGCTTGTACACGTTCCTGAACCAAATGTTCCTCCAAGTGCCGGAGCGCCAAAACGTCCTGTGAACGGAGCTTCCTCGGGAATTTTTGAACATTCTTTGCAAGGTTCAGAAAGTCCTAATGTATCTTGAAAGTTTCCCGGACAAGGAGATGCGACTGCTGCACCGGAATCAAATGTTCGTCCATCACCCAACATCACCCCTGCGTGTCCTTTCATAAATGCCATTCCTACGTATTGGCTTGCATAATCAGGAGCACCCACCGTTTCTGTGACCCATCCTCTCTTATCCAAGTTTAAGGCTTCGTAGTACGCACTTCCGTTCAGAACATTTCCGCAACCGATGTAGCGCAAAAATCGAGAAGACGTATACGCGCAGTGACAAGGACCAACGCAGACGTTGAGCTCTGTGAGTCTTTTTGCTGTGTCCATGGCCGCTTCCTTTGAGCACTTCTCAAAATCCGGGTTCAGTCCTCCAAGGAGTTTCTCAATCACTTTCCCATCCGGGTCTTTGTCGTTTCCCGCTGTTTGATCGAGGACATCTTCCAGTTCGTACCTTGGCGGAATTTGAACTTTGAGATTACGAAGAATGACAAGTTGTGGGTTCACGGTTTTTAAGATGAAAAAAACACTCAGTAAAAGAATGAGTCCAATCACTCCGTTTTTGATGCGTTCTTTTCCTTTTTCGATCTGTGCCTTTGCGCCAGCGCCAAGCACGTACTGAAATCCTCCAATAAGCACCATCACCACCGCGATGGCCGCAGCAATCCCCAGAAGGTATTGATAAAGACCGGCGATGTACTGACTGAGAAATCCGGAAGAGAAAAGACTATTTGATTTTTGTGCAGGGGCAAATTCGAGGCCTGGGATTTTAATTTCTAATTTTGGAACAACCGCGTCTGGATCGTCTGCGAGTTCTTTTTTATTTTTTGCAAATGAGGTCGTGCAAGCGCTCTGAATATCTGCGTTGTCATCCGTCGCAAACTGATGCTTGATGTATGTTGTCGGATATTTGTTTTTGCAAGTGAGTTCACACGCTTTTTCCTTAGAACCTGTGGCGATCGGAACCATCTCGCAACTCTCACCCGCATCCACAGTCCCGTTGAATGCAGAAAAATAGCAGGCGCATTTTGTTTTATCCCATGTAAGCGCTCCTTGTGCTTGGCTTGAGGAGGGAAACGAAAAAAGAATGAGACAAAAAAGTGGCAGAAGAATAAGAATGCGAAGAAACGTCAATCTCATAAAGCCGGTTTTAGCAGCTCGTCAATGATTTGTTGAAGTTCGAGAAATGAGGCAGCACCCACGATTGTTTGTTTGCCAATGTAGAGGACAGGTGTGGCCACAATTTTAAGCGCGATTCCTTCCTCTTCATCTCGTTGAACAATCGGAAGCGTGTCTTTCGCTTGTGTACATGCGGCAAACCGATCCATGTCCAGCTTGAGATCTTGTGCAATCTGATCGTACTGCCCGGTGGAAAGAATCGTCTGTCGATTAAAGAGCATGTCATGATATTCCCAAAATTTTCCTTGACGATCTGCACAATGAGCCGCAATCGCTGCGGGAATAGCTTCTTTGTGAATCGAATCATTTGGAAGATCTTTCCAGACAATACGAACATCGTCTGGATACGCTTTCAAAACCGCATCGAGCGTGACTTGGAGATCTTTGCACGCGCCACATTGAAAGTCCGCAAATTCCACAATCGTGATTTGCGCATCCTTTGCTCCCTTTGTTGGGTTCACAAACGTGACTGTCGGTTCTGAAAGGGTTGTGGTGTTTTGTGAAGCCGTTCTTTTTGGAATTTTAACTGGCTGACTTCCAATAAAAAAGAATACGAGAATCACAAGCGAGAGAAAGGCAATGAACAAAAAGGCGATGTGGCGACTGGACATATTATTTTAATTTCATCGTTTCAAGTCGGCCTGTGGTGTTGTCTGTGTAGTAGAGCAGAGACCCATCTTTTGTAACAAATAAGTTCGACATCATTTTTCCTCCCGCAGGAATTCCGACGAGTGTCGAGATTCCTGTGGTGATATCGAGTTTGTAAACAGAATCGGGAAGATTCGAAAACAGGGAAGGCTGAAGCCCAGCGTTTTCCGGAAGATTTTGTGGAACCGCGCAGTAGGCGACGCTCGTAGACGCAAACGTACATTTTTCTACCCAAGTGTTAAGCGAAAGACTTCGTCGATTTTTCCCCATTGAGGAAGACGTTCCATCAACAACCCACAACAATGGTCGATAATTGCTGTAAGAACCAGAGGCAGAATAAAGCAGTTGTTTGCCGTCTGGTGACCACTTTGAAGCAAAATTAAGTCCTTCAATCGCAAGGCCTTTGAAGTTTTCTTGGTTTTTTCCAATCGGGTAAATGATTTTTTGATCGATTCCTCCTTCGACATCTTGGGCGGTGTCAGAAAAGGCAACAACCTGATCGTTTGGAGACCAGTTGACCTGAACTTTGTCTTGTTTGGTTCCGAGTGGCTGAATACTTTTTACGTTTGATCCGTCTGCGTTTGTGACAACAATGGAACGATTGTTTGGATCGAGTCCGACACTTTTGGCTGCGAGCTCGTCTGCGACTGGAGAAAAATCAAATCCCTCCCAATGTTTTGGAAGCGTGACTTGTGCTTCGGCGCCAAAGTCATAAACAACGTTTGACCCGTCTGGGTATTCAAGCACGGCTTTTTCCGCATCTTTGTTCCACGTTGCTTTATCAACTCCTGGAAATTTTTTGTCCGACAGCGCGGCGAGTGTTCCATCTGCATTGATGCGATAAAATTTCCCATCATTTTTGTCGTAAAAATTTACGCTTGCTCCATCGCCACTGAGTGTTGGATTATAAACAGGTCCTGTGGTGAGTTCGGATGTTTGCGTGAGTCCACCTTTGGCGACTTCATCTGCTTGGGGAAGGCCGCTGAGGTCTCCGGTCAGATCGTCTTCGCCTCCTCGAATGGTGCCATCACCAGAAGCAGGCAAGCCTGTATTGGTCCCTTGCGAGTTTGTTCCTCCGGTTTGTGGGTTTGGAATGATTGGGGAGTCTGCGCGGAAAAATGCCACGTATAAAAGAAACGCGATCACGACGACCGACAGAATAAAACCGACGATGAGAAGAATGCGTTTTGTGCGTTCAGACATAGGGGAAAAATTAGAGAGCGGAGGCGAGATCGCCAAGGAGGGAAAAAATAAAGGCCATAAGAATAAATGGAAGCATCATCACAATCAGAAAAATGAGATCTTTCAGAATGAGAAGCATTTGCAGCACGAGCGCTTGTCCGTCAAAAGGCATGGGGATTGGATCCCATGAAAGCGGGGGGACAATCTTGTGCTTGCCTTTCATGATCCAGCGACCATAAATCATCTGCAGATTTTCCCAACCCAGGATGAGAAAGTCGATAAAAAATGTAAACATGAAGGCCAGTCCACAGGTCGCGAGGTTCAAAGACATGGTCAGCATGCCTGCAATTTTTGGGATCGCTTGTGTGACAAATTTTCTCGTTTCATCCTGCGTGGGTTTTGCTTCCTTCTCCGTTGCGGCCTGCATTTGATTGAACGCCTTGGCCATCGCGATTCCTCTTTTAAATCGATTGGCTTGGCTGCTGGCGATCTCCTGCATTTGTCGACCAGCATTTTGCAAATATTGTCCGGCTTCTGCCTGTTTCTCTTCTCCCTCTCCCTCACCTTCTTCTTCGGATTTTGCTGTTTTTGGTCGAAAGTTGGTTCTGGCAACAGGCGAGATTGCGCTTCGGCGCGCACGAAAAATAGCGCTTTTCTTTTGTGAAGCGCTTGGATTTCTGCGTGGAATATTCAACGATTGTACGGCCTCCTGCGCCATAAAGAAGAACTAGCCTTTTGCCTTTGTCACGGTCACTCCTGCGGAACGCACGTCGATGCGTAAATGTGTCAGCTTATCTTTTTTTGTCAGACGTTCGGCGATGCGGTTTTCCACATGGGACTGGATACATTGTCGCACGGTTCGGGCTCCAAAGCGAGCGTCGATTTTTGTCACCAAGTGTGGAACAAGATTTTTGTCTCGAGAAAGAATAATTCCATGTTGTTCCTTTACGCGGTTTGTCAGTTCAATAAGTTCTTTGTCGACAATTTGTCCAATCACGTCTTTTGTCAGTGGTTCAAAAATACACAAATGATCGATGCGGTTAATCAGTTCTGGACGGAATCGTTCATCGAGTTCTTTGCGAATGTCTTGTTGAAGGGATGTGCGTGCTTC
>JBBTSF010000047.1:0-1743 GCA_038064815.1 Patescibacteria group bacterium | reverse complement strand
GGGAGCAAATCAAGAAAGTGGGTAAATTCGGATGAATAGGTGTTGCGTATATTTTTTGCGGGTGATAATGTCTAGTAACTAGACATTATAAGGAGGTTTTACATGGATTATCAGAGCGAACGACAGAAGTTGATAAAAGAGATGGCCGCAATAGATTGCATGGAAAAAGGACGATTGACGGCTGAATACCGTGAAGTTGTCCGGGACGGGAAACCGGCTAAAAAAGGGCCTTATTATAAGCATCAAACCTGGAAGAACGGCCAGAACATCAGCAGGCGGGTACCCAGAGAGGAAGCCGAAGTGCTGAAGAATGCAGTTGAAGGCTACCATCGTTTTCGGGAGCTGGCGGAAGATTATGTAGAGACTACGGTCCAGATGACTCGTGCAGCCAACGACTCCCACAGTAAAAAAAAGAGGCAGTCATAGGAGAAGAACGATTTCGGGAGACAACGGTATTTATAGAGCTGGCAAAGAAGCAGTTTGAAGATGAGGGTCATTGGGATCTTGAGCGACTGGAGGCAGGGCTTCGAGCAGCCTTGATGAAAGATGGCTGCGCCATCCTCGCAAGCCTGCTGAACCAGCCGGGAGCAATGGGAAAAGTACAGGCTCAAGGGAATTTACACGAAATTAGATCCAGAAAGGTTCACAGCATACTTGGATCATTTGAGTTAGAGCGCGGATATTACCTGAAGGATAATGGTGAATATTACAGTCCGATGGACGAGGCTCTTGGCCTACAAGATCAGTATACGCCAGGCTTGCAGAAAATCATGTTGTGGGCCGGTGCGATGGACGGATCCTTCGATGAAGCCGAGCAGACTCTGAAACTATTTGCGGGGCTTGATATTCCATCAAGCCAAATCCGAAGACTGACAGGAACCCTGGCTCCACGCATACGTGAATGGACAACACAACGTTCCGCCCCAAAGGCAATGGACCCCATCCCAACCTTTTATATTGCTTATGATGGGACTGGCGTTCCAATGCGCAAAGAGGAAGTAAAAGGCAGGCGAGGCAAACAACCCGATGGATCAGCCAAAACACGTGAAGTCAAACTCGGCTGCGTCTTTACTCAACATATCAAGGATGATCAAGGCAATCCGATCAGGGATCTTTTCAGCACTTCGTATGTAGCCACCTTGAAGGATGTTGATACTCTGGGCACGTTGATCCTTTGTGAGGCGCGCTGTCGCGGCCTGGCTTTTGCCAAACAAACAGTTGTGATCGGTGATGGCGCTCACTGGATCTGGAATCTGACGCGTACACATTTTCCGTCTGCCATCCAGATCCTTGACTTCTACCACGCCTGCGAGCATCTCAACCTTCTTGCTAAAGCCATATATCCGGAAGAAGACAAGGTGCATCAAATTAGGAAGAAATGGCGCCGGTTGATGGAAAATGGAAACATACTTAAAGTTCTAGATCAGGCAAGAACACTGCTACCCCGTAATCCAACACGTCGCAAGCAGGCTCAAACAGAAATCAAATACTTCAAAACAAACGTCAATCGCATGCGTTACAAAATCTTCCGGCAAATGTGCCTCTTTATAGGTTCCGGTGTTGTAGAAGCCGGGTGTAAATCAGTTGTAGCCAAGCGTACCAAGCAATCCGGCATGCTTTGGTCTGTCCCAGGCGTTCAAGATGTCCTCGATGTCCGCTGCTCCATCCTCAGCCATCAGTATGACAACTTCTGGAACTACTGCCGCTCCGCTGCCTAATTACCCACAAATATGAACTGCACCC
>JBBTSF010000046.1:4150-6599 GCA_038064815.1 Patescibacteria group bacterium | reverse complement strand
CGTTACACAAAAACGCTTATTTTCTGCTTTGATCGTGATGCCGCTGGGCTCAATGCGGCCAAGCGTGGAATGACGATTGCACGCGCACAAAATTTTGATGTACGAGCCATCATCATGAGTGAGGATGTGAAAGATCCCGATGATCTCGTCCAAAAAAATCCGGAAGCCTGGGCGCAGCTCGCAAAGCATTCTGTCCCGGTGATGGAGTATTTAATTGAACGGACGCTCGCCGGAAAAAATCTCACAAAGGTGGATGACAAGCGGGCGATCGCAAAAGAACTCCTTCCGTTCATTCAAGAAATTAAGGATGTTGTTGAGCAAGAACATTGGTTGCAGGTGGTAGGAAATCTTCTTGCCGTTGAACCGGCTACATTACGTACCTCTATTCGTCAAACAGAAACAAAAAACAAATCGAACACAAATCGTGTTCAAGAAGTGAAGAAACCAGCCGTCCCAGCCAAGCACACAAAAGAGGAGGGGATCGTCACGCTTCTTCTTGGAGTCCTCATCAATAACGCACAAACTCTGGGTGGGTATCTTCAAGAATTATCCATCGATGCGTCGCTGCAGGGGTTGGAACGTGAGCTTTACAATCAGGCTCGCGACCTTTATACTGGCGCTCAGAATACACCCGATCAAACCTTATTTTCCCGACTTCGAGACCATTTCGACGCGCACGATCGAGAAGACCTCAAACAACTTCTCATCAAGCTTTCGCTTCTTGCCGATCGAACCTTTTCTCAATTGTCGCCGGCTCAGGTTGAAGATCAGGTGAAGACTCTGTGTGCACTCTTGGGCCACAGCGAGAGTCAACGTAAGCGCAAAATCATTGCGACAAAAATTCGCCAAGCAGAACAGCTCGGTGATCAAGAGGCTGTACAAAAGCTTCTCTCAGAATTAAGTCAGTGAGACATCCTTGATGTCTTTATATCTAAAACTCTCTCATCCGTTTCGGATTGTCTCGTGCCGAACCTAAGTTCTGCCGCGCAGTCCCCGACGATGTGATGGTCAATTTTATGGGAAAGGGATCTTTGAAGCAGAAACCCGGCGGAGCCGGGTCCGGCTCCGCCGGAAAACCACGTCTGAAACAAGTTGTGAAGCCGGTCAAGAAGTTAGAAAAGTCCAAAAAAGTTTTACCAAAAATCGTAAAGAAACCTGCACCCGCACCGGTAAAGAAACCGGTTGTGCCTGTGGAAGTTGCCAAGCCTCTTCGTTACAAACGTTCTGAACCTCCAACAAAAGAGGTGCTCGATCGCTTGATTGAAAAAGGAAAACAACGCGGATATATCACAGAAAACGAAGTGCTTTTTCTTTTTAACGAAGTCGAAGATCACGTTGAAGCCCTAGAAGAATTTTTCGACCGTATGGATCGGGTCGGTGTGCATTTTATCGAACTGAAGGAAGGAATTTTGGGACGCGATATCGAACGTGGAGAGGTCTACGACAAGATTCGTTTGACCCACGAAAAACAAAAAGTAAACACGATTCCCGAACTTACACAGGATTCGATTCAGATGTATCTACGTGAGATTGGAAAAATTCCATTGCTCAACGGTGAACAGGAAGTCGCTCTGGCAAAACGAAAAGAACGAAACGAAAAAGAAGCCGAACGACGTCTGATCGAAGCCAACCTGCGTTTGGTTGTTTCCATTGCAAAGAAGTTCGTCGGCAAACAAATGTCGCTTCTCGATTTGATTCAAGAAGGGAATATCGGATTGTTCCGTGCGGTGAAAAAGTTTGAGTATCGAAAAGGATACAAGTTTTCTACCTATGCGACGTGGTGGATTCGTCAGGCGATCACCCGTGCGCTTGCGGACCAATCCCGTACCATTCGTATCCCGGTTCACATGGTGGAAACCATCAACCGGTTTCAACAAATCGAACGCCAGCTCATTCAAGATCTCGGACGTGAACCGTTGCCGGAAGAAATCGCTGCCGAAATGAATGAGACGATCGCGAAAGTTCGACACATTCGAAAAATTTCACAAGATACCGTTTCGCTTGAAACATCTGTGGGAGATGATGATGAAGATTCCAAATTGGAAGACTTTATCGAAGACGTCAAAACCATTTCTCCAGATCGCCAAGCCGCGCGCGAACTGCTCAAGGATTACGTGAATAAAGCGATGGAGGGTCTGACCCCACGTGAGCAAAAGATTCTCGAAATGCGATTCGGACTCACAGACGGCGTCAGTCACACACTCGAGGAAGTCGGTCGAGAATTCGACGTCACTCGCGAACGTATTCGTCAGATTGAAGCGAAAGCGCTTGAAAAGATTCAGGCGAATCCGCTTATTGAAAAATTGAGAGATTATTAGAAAAAGACCGCTTCCAGATTGGGAGCGGTCTTTGTTTTGTCAGAATTGAAAATAAAAAGGCCACCCGTTCAGGATGGCAGAGACTTCCAGGTCTGCATGTATCGATCGACGACGGCGTGGAGCTCGTCGAG
>JBBTSF010000046.1:0-4050 GCA_038064815.1 Patescibacteria group bacterium | reverse complement strand
TCGATGACGAGGATCTCGGCGGTGTCCTTGCGCATCCGGCGGATGAACCAGCGAGCAAGATATCCCTCCGGAAGAATTCGTTTGAGCGCGACACTCGTGAACGAGTAGAACGGCCGCTTCGGTTTGAATTCGAAGGGCAGGAATCCGAACAGCCAGCGGAAGAACGACGACATGGGGTAGAGACTCGCGCCATGCGCGGTCTTGAGGTGTTTGGCGACGCTGCCTTTGCCCGCGCCCATGTGACCTGTCAGACCAATGACGAGTTTGTCCATCATGCACTCCTATGACCGGAGATGGTTTGTCTCACGAAAGAGTCGTTTTGTCAAAGGAAAATACTCTAGACTTTTCCTTTGCAACGCTTCTGCTACAGTGGCGATATACCTGTCGCAAGGTCGAATCAATAAACGTCCTTATGCCTAATGAAGAACAGGAGGTGAACGCCAATGCCCAAATCGACCCAGAGGCATTCGGGAGGTTGTACGATCAGTACTACCAACCCGTCTTTGGGTTTCTGTATAGCCGCACGGGTCATGCAGAGCTTGCGAAGGATTTAACAAGTGAAACGTTTTTTCAAGCGTTGAAGAATCTTCATCGCTACAAACCACAAACCGGTGCCTCGTTTAAATCGTGGCTGTTCGCGATTGCCGTGGCGCAAATCGGAAACTACTATCGTCAACGTTCCAAATTATTCGAAGTCACAACAGAAGAAGCGCCTGAAATTGTTGCTCAAGATGATTTTCGTCCGGATCTCGCGTATCAGATGGGAGAAGATGCAGAAGTGCTTCAAGAAAAGATTCTGCTTCTACGTCGAGTGATGAAACAAATCAACCAAAAGCAGCAAAACATTCTCACCCTGCGGTTTTTCTCAAAGATGACCATTCCAGAAATTGCGGTGACTCTGAAAATGAAAGAGGGGACGGTGAAATCTCACATCCATCGCGCGCTCAAAAAACTGCAAACACTCATGACACAAGAATTTACCCTTCAAGAAACGTTTTTCTCGACCGAACCAAAATCTCTCTATGCAACGCGCGCCGCTCAAAATTGAAGAACTGCTCAATCGCGCCGGGTCCACAGAGATTCCAGACGATGTGACGCATCGCTACGATTTGCGACGCAGTCTTTTGTGCTCCCGTTATTTTACGGTGGAATTTGAGCGCCAGGAAAAGTGGAATCGGTTCATGACGTTCACGATTCCGCTTTTTGCCGGCGGCATGCTGGTGATTGTCTTTTCTGTCGTTGGGGCATCCATGGGCGAGCCTCGTGCGCCAATTAGTGTGCATACTCCCAGCTACTCCGCGGTGGCTGCAAATACCGAGCCGGTTCAAATCGAAGAAGATCAAAGTCCGTTTATTGATAAAACAGGCATCCAGCCTTTATACGAAGAAGTGAAGTTTTCGCCCGTACGTACAGCAAGTTTCGTCATGATGCAGTAGAAAATCAAACAACAAAAAACACCCAAGCGTGATGCTCGGGTGTTTTTAACTCCACAGGACTAAATTTGGCTGACGCGAGTCGGGCACCGAGCGTTTGTTGCTTGATGCATCATCGGCCTTCAGCAGACTCAGTGAAACCGGGTCAGTGAAGAGATGTGTTCTGCTCTCACAAAATTGAGAGCATGCCGCGAGGTTCTCACGAAATCACCACAGTGAGATCGGTTCCAAACCTATAAGCCAAAATTTGGCCAAATTAGTACGTGTGGAGCTGTGGGTATTATAGCACCGCACCTTCTTTTTTGAGAAGACAACGTTTCTCTTCGTTGCCGCGATTGTAATTTCCAAGTTCCCCATTCGAACGAATCACGCGGTGACAGGGAATCGATGGGTCATAGTTTGATTTCAAAACCGTTCCGACCGCGCGAAACGCATTCGGACTTCCGGCCGCAACCGCGACTTGCTTGTACGTCATCGTTTGGCCTTTTGGAATCTGCTTCACGACCTCGAAAACGCGAGATTTAAACGTTGTCATATCAAAGAGTCAATTTTTTGCCTTTTCTTTTTAAAAACCCTTCGGCTACCAATCGTTCGATCATCGCTTCAACCCATTTTTGATCGAGAGAAGATTCGTATGTTTTATCAACGATCGATCCGATCGCATCAGATGCGGCCGATTTTTCTTCCCGAACCAGTTTGAGAATTCGTCCGCGATAGATGCGATCCGGATACGGTTTGTTGCGATGTTTACGCTCGACCGCTTTTTTGATCATCTGTTTTGGCGCAACGATATTTCCGCGGAGAAATTTTTCCGCGGCTTTGCATTCTTTTCGCAACGGACATCGCCCACAATCTGGAATTTTCCCGCACGCATCGTTTGCGAGATCAAAAAGCGCTTGTGGGACATCGTAGAATTTTCCGCGTTTTGGTAAAAAGACCTCAGTAGCTTTTTGAATTTTCTCATCATCTGCAAGCTGCGGATAGGGAAGTCCAAGCAAAAGCCTTCCGAGAACGCGTCGAATATTTGTATCGATTGGCATCGTGCGTTTCTGTTGCGCAAACGCAGAAATCGCGGCAGCTGTGTACGGCCCAATCCCTTTTAATTTTTGCCAATCGCTTTGTGTTTGTGGAACACCATTTTTTACGATCGAGCGCGCAATCTCTCGAAGCATCAGCGCCCGACGATTGTATCCAAGCCCTGCCCACGCATGAATGACCTGGGTATTTGAGGCGGATGCAAGCTGTTTCCAATCTGGGAATTCGGCGAGCCATCGTGCGTAGAACAACTTCACCCGATCAACCTGTGTTTGCTGAAGCATGATTTCGCTCACAAGAATGTGATACGGATCACGCGTTTTTCGCCAGGGAAGATCACGACCGGAGCGTTTATACCATTGTAAAAGTGTTGTCGCGGCGGTCATAAAGATGGGGTCATTTTATACTCTTGACAGCCTCTTGCAAGCCTGTTCTCGGCCACGGTATTATTGGATGACGAAAGGATCACTTTCGATTAAATCATAACGATATTGGCATTTGCCAAATACGTATGTTGTTTTCAAACAACTTTTCAATGGACGACGAAGACGAAGATGAGGCTGACAACGAAGATGAAAAAGACGAAGACGAAGATGGGGACGAAGATGAAGATGAGGACGATAGTGCATCTGGAGACGACTCCGATGAAGAGTAAAAATAAAACAGGCTCACATGATGAGCCTGTTTTATTTTTTAAATCAGACAATAAAAAAACCGAGTGCGTGGCACTCAGCAGGTGGGGAAGAGGCGGTCTCCCATATCCCCGAGACCGGGGACGATGTACGCGTCCGCGTTGAGCTCCGGGTCGATGTTCGCGATGTATACCTGGACGTCCGGGTGGTCGCGTTCGAGGCGGACGATCCCCGTGGGGCAGCCCAGGATGCCGACGAAGATGATCTTCGTGGCGCCGGCGTGCTTGAGGTGCGCGATCGCGTGCGACGCGCTGCCGCCGGTCGCGAGCATGGGGTCCAGGACGAAGTACGTATGCTCCGGGTTCACGGTCGGCGGCACGGTGCTGCCGCGGAAGATCGGAGCGTGGGTCTCGTGGTCACGCGAGATGCTCACGTGACAGACCAACGAATCCGGCAGGAAGGTCAGGAACGCCTCCTTCATGCCGTCGCCCGCGCGCATGATGGGAACCAGCACCGTCTCGCCGAAGAGCGTTTTGCAGTGTGCCGTCCCCAGAACGGTCTGGATCGACATCGGTGCCGTCGGGAGGCTCTTGGTTGCAGCCTCTGCGAGCACCAGGCTGACCCGGTGACACTCCCTGCGAATCTGATCGCATGGAGTTCGCTTGTCCCTCAGCCGCGCCATGGCGGCTTCGATGACGGGATGGTCCACTGGGGTAAAGGGCATTGACGACTCCTTCGTTCGGGTTGAAAGCCGCCGCTAGCATAGCGGATTTTTGAAGAATGTCAAGAAATATCTTGACATTTGCGTGTTTTTTGTTTAATCTGCGTCGTTACATTCCAGGTCGACTGGATGGAACGTTTTGGGAGGAGGAACCCATGGCCCTACTTCTGGCCGCAGCGCTCATTGGGCTGGTGGTATTCATCCACGAGCTCGGCCACTACATCGCAGC
>JBBTSF010000045.1:11387-12483 GCA_038064815.1 Patescibacteria group bacterium | reverse complement strand
ATCAACATCTTTTGGCTTCTGCCTGCAACCAATTGTTCCAAGCACAAGAAAAAGTAGGTCCAAGAGTGGGTGGACCCGTCCCATGTCGTCAGGCCTGAACCTGTTCGAACTCGTTCTTCTGCCAACCGGCCCGGATGCGAGCGATCGTGATGAAGTCCTCGTGGAGGGCCTCGGCGTTGAGCCGTCGCACCGCCGCCGTGAGCTTCTCGCCCCAGCCGACCAGAGCGTCTGGACCGATCAAGCCCCGCTGGAAGGAACCGACGAATGGAATGTTGCAAACCCCCTCGTCAGCCGTGATGGGGTGGTAGGACCACCAGCCATGCAGCCAATCCTTGAGCCGCCCCATCGAGGCGAACTGCCCGGCGCCCATGAGAGTCACTAGTGCTCCGTCGATCGTCGCCTGGAAGGCGTACCGATCGTCGAACAGGTAGAGGAACGGCGCATCTCCGTACTCCGTGCCCTTGTGGTAGGTGATCGCCGCCTTGGGCGGTTCGACCACCGGCTCGCGAACGCTGCTGCCCGCGGTGAGCAGCTTGCGCACGACGTGCCGCTGCGTCACCGGGACCTTCCGTCCGCTGTCGAGCTCCACCGTCCGCTGACGCGTGAAGCGCGGCAGTCCGCTCACTTCGCGCATCTGACGCGTCTGCGCCGTCGCCGTACCACCCGACAGATCGGGTACGTACGTAGCCGTCGCGAGGACCTCGGGTCGCTCGGGCAGCTCCTCGAGCTCCTTCTTGCTCGTCCCGATGAGGGAGAGCAGCTCGACCGGCCGCCGGGACTTGTCGAACGTGACCGCCTCGTCGATGAGACGAGTCACCTTCGCGGCCGCAACCGTCGTCTCCTCGATGCTCACGCAGGCACGAGCCCGCACGAGCGCTTCCTTCGCCAGACGGATCCGGCGCGAGAAGCGGGTGGCATCGATACGGTCGCGAACACGCTCGAGCCGTGCATCTTCCTTGCGCTGAGCCTCCATGCGGACACGGACGTCGCGCGTGAGGTCATGGTCGACTCCCGCGAGCGCGCCCAGATGAACCGCATTGGCGAGACGCTTGGCGTCACCGCTTGCGACCGCCGCGTCGATGTTGTCCTTCAGGAC
>JBBTSF010000045.1:9523-11287 GCA_038064815.1 Patescibacteria group bacterium | reverse complement strand
TCGGCGAGAGCCGCCGCGGTGCTGCCGTCTTCTGCACGGGCCGATCCGGCGAAAGCCGTCGACCCCCTCCTCCTCCCGCCCCGCCCACCGGTGTGGTCGGGGTCAGGCGCCGTTGGCCGGGTAGACTCTCCACCCGGACGACAGGCGTCGTCTTTCGCTCATCAGGCATGGAACCTCCTACATGTATGACGATCACGGTCAGCACGGACTTAGGCGTACTTTCATTTCTGAAACCGCCTTCCTCGAAAATCGTTCACACAATTCCCAAAGAAGAAATTTCAGAGACCAAATGATACGCGTTTTTTCTCATTCACTCAAGACTAAAAAACCATCAAAAAAAGACAACCTGTGGAGGTCGAGAATGCCTTTCAGTGACCAAGGCAAGCCATGGTGTGAATTGGCATGGTGAAATCAGCTCAGGATAAAGAGAGTGTAAGCCCTGTTTATACTGGTGATAGCACCGACACCATCTACGACAAGCGTGGATGGTGCCTCTGATTCTCGTCCTCCAAAGATTGTCTTAAAACGAAAAGGGTTGAATAACAGAAAACCCCAGAATCGGAGAGAAAATACAATTTCACACCAAATCTAGGGTTTACTATGACTTTTTTCTTGTTTTCACAGCTCTCTCCAGACCTGCGAAAACGACGCAATTGTGAAGTTCAAGACCAAAGAATCTATCACAAAAACGGTATTATGTCAACCGTTTGGGGAACTGTGATAAAATACCGTTTACATGGCACGTCGAAAAAAGCGTTCATCGAAACGCGAAGTAGAAGCGCAGAAAAATCTTTTTGGAATTGAGATGAATCCGGAAACAAAACGCGGAGTCACGGTTGTGCTCTTGTTTGCACTTGCGGCTCTGATGTTTCTTTCATTTTTTCAAACTGCAGGAAGCCTCGGCACATGGGTCAACACAGGCCTTTCTCAATTTCTCGGCTTTGACCGATTTCTCGTCCCGCTTGTTTTCATCTTTATCGGCGCCACGCTCGCCTACCCAGAACGCGGCACGTTTTCCGCATGGAATCATCTTGGCATTCTGTTCTTTTTTCTTTCCTTCAACGCAACACTCAATCTCCTGCTCGTTAATAAACCAAATCCATTTACCACAGATCTTTCCTCAGCTGGAGGATATCTCGGCCAATTTCTTGGCATCCTTCTTCCAAACATTGTCGGCTATTGGGGAGCGCTCGTCATCGTGATTGCGATTCTCATTATCTCGATCATGCTCATGTTCAACACCTCTCTGCGAAGTCTGGTTGGAGCACACACACATCTCACCGGCTGGTTTGGAGAGATGTTGCATCGTAAGAACAACGAAGAAGTTCGAGATGATCAAGAGGTCCAGGAAGTTCAAGAAGATATTGCGGATGATGAAATAGAAGAGGTGGAGGAAGAAATCGAAGAAGAGGAAAAACCACTCTTTCGTCCTTCTCGTCTGGAACCAGCGACTGTGCCAGAAAGTGTTTTGGCTACGTCACAGCGACGTGAAATTACGATCCCATTGAGTCTTTTGGAACGATCAACTTCCAAAGCACAACCGGGAGATATTGAACGCAACAAACAGATCATTGAGAAAACGTTTCAAGAATTTGGAATTGACGTGGAAATGGCCGCAACATCTGTTGGACCAACCGTCACGCAATACACGCTGCGTCCAGCGCAAGGTGTCAAAATCGCGCGCATCGTCAGCTTGCAAAACGATCTCGCGCTCGCACTTGCCGCACACCCCCTTCGACTCGAAGCACCGATCCCTGGAAAATC
>JBBTSF010000045.1:7757-9423 GCA_038064815.1 Patescibacteria group bacterium | reverse complement strand
ATGTTGTTTACCAGTGCGGAAATGGCAAAACCAAAACGTATTCAAGGTGTCTACGTTTCTTCCGAAGAAGTCGAGCGCATTGTCTCGTTTCTGCGTCGCAAAGGTGAGCCTGATTACAACATGGCCATCACAGAGATCACAAAAGCCGGAACGGTTTTTGATAACACAGAAGACTCTGATCCAATGCTCGAGCAATCTGCTGAGGTTGTGATACAGTCGGGCAAAGCATCTACATCTCTCCTGCAACGACGCCTGCGCATTGGTTACTCCCGCGCCGCACGTATGATGGATCTTCTCGAAGAAGCCGGAGTGATCGGTCCGCCAGATGGTTCCAAACCTCGCGAAGTACTCGTGGATGAATGGCCGCCAAAAAGAAGAGCAAACGAAGCCATGCCAACCGCACAAGATGACTACAACGAAGCCCACAAAAATACGCAACGCTTTGAAGAGGAAGACGATGAAGTTGAAGAAGAAGCTCAAGAGGTTGAAGCTGACGAGGAGGTTCCAGATGAAGAACCGGAAGAAACCATCCCACCTCCCCCAGAAGACACTCGACCTTGGGAAGATAAAATCGACGACGGCTGGATCACAAAATAACATTACCCCCTATTTCCTTCGTCATTCGACAATTTGATCACCACCAGAGCTTGGCGGAAAAATTGGTTGCCCTTCGCAAAGAGGCAAATATTACGCTTTCTGAAATGGCAGAGAAAACAAAGATTCGAAAGCTGTACTTAAGACGATTGGAAGCAGGCGCCTACGAAAAATTGCCGGATTCAATCTACACACGAAATTTCTTGAAGGTTTACTTGCGCGTTTTACGAGCAGACGAAACATACTTTCTCAATTTGTACGAACAAGAACGTGGAACGTGTGACTTTGTGAAGCAGGCCTGTCTTCCCCGTAAACGTGCAGGAGCCTTTCGCTTCTTGGTCGCAAGCAAGTTCGTAAAAATCGGCATTTTCTTTTTCGCGGCCGCAAGCATGGTGTTCTATCTCGGCCTTCAAGTCCACACTATTACAAGCCCACCAAAACTTGCCATTTTTGAACCAAACGATGGCATGCTTACAAACAACGCAACCATCATTGTCAGCGGAAAAGCGGAGGATGGATCGAATGTAAAGATCAATGGTTCAGAAGTGTTGATGAATAAAACCGGACAGTTTGATGTCGAAGTCGCGCTCGAACGCGGACTCAACGTGATCAAGATCGAAGGCGCAAAAAGGTACTCACACTCCGCGGTGGAATACAGACGTGTCGTACTCGACCAAAACAAAAAGGTTACATTGGCACCCTAATGTGGATAACCCTGGCAAAAAAGTGCTCGTGCCAGAAAAAATTAACAAGAAATCATCGCTCGCTGCAGCGATGATTTTGTTTTCGTGTTCAAAATCACAAACAAAACCCTTGAAAAATCCTCAAAATTTGCTAAGATAGATTTCACTCTGCTAGGCTTTCTCTGACTAAATTCTTCCTCCCACGACTACTTGTCTACTCACTACTCTCTACTCACCTCTATGGCCAAACAAATCACAAAAGATGTCGAAACAGACGCGCGATCTCGAGCGGCATTGGACGCCATTTCACAAATCAAACAACGATTTGGCGATGGCGCGATTATGCGTCTTGGAGAAGCAAAAACGATGAAGATCGATGCGATTTCAAC
>JBBTSF010000045.1:0-7657 GCA_038064815.1 Patescibacteria group bacterium | reverse complement strand
GCATGAAAATCGGTGTGATGTTCGGAAATCCGGAAACGACTCCTGGCGGAAACGCCTTGAAGTTTTATGCTTCGGTCCGCATCGACATTCGACGCTCCGCGCAAATCAAACAAGGCGATGCGATTGTTGGGAACCGCACAAAGGTCAAAATCGTCAAAAATAAAGTTGCTCCGCCATTTCGTACCTGTGAATTCGACATCATGTACAACGAAGGGATTTCTGTCGCGGGAGATTTGATCGATGTTGGGACGCAGATGAACGTACTGAAGAAGAGTGGAAGTAACTATTACTACAAAGAAGAAAAGCTCGGTCTCGGCCGCGAAAACGCAAAACAATTTTTGCGCGAGCATGCACCGATGGCAAAAGAGATCCGCGAAGAGATCATCAAGGTCATCGATAACCCTGCGGACGTAGAGGCTCCTGAAATGGAAATGAGTTCTGAAACAGAAACAACGTAAACAAAAAATCTCTCTGGAAACAGAGAGATTTTTTGAATTAAAAAAACGCCCCAAGCTAGTGGAGCGTCCGGTGGCAGTTCTTGTGGATCTGGTCCAGCTTCCAGAGGTAGTTCTTGCGGGCCTCGTCGAGAGCGGCGTCGCGGTCGGACAGCGCCAGGCGGGAGGCACTCAGGATGGCCTCGCCGTCGGGCTTGCGACGCGCGTCGTCCATCTGCGTTTCGAAGTCGAGCCAGATGTCCTCGACCTCGCGGGTGTAGACGTTGCGCAGGACGCGCTCACCCTTCGAGCAGCCCAGCTGCGTCATCTCCTGCAGCGACGGCGGGGGCGGATCGACCTCCCCAGTCTTGAACTGGAAGCCCGTGTTGGGCAGCGTGGTCTCCGGGTCGAAGTCCTTCGTCGGAATCTCACCATTGGGGTCGAGCTTGCCGTCGAAGATCTCGGGCGTGTCGCTTGGCCAGGCCTTCGGGATCAGCTCCGGCTCCGGCTCGGCGGGCGCGTTGCGCCCAGGCTTCCGAACACGATCGAGCTCCCGAAGCTTGGGGATCAGCTTGCACCGACTCTTGTGCTCACGGGGCGAACCACTCTCGTTGAGCAGCCGCTCGAGATCCGTGCGGAGCGGATCATTTGCATCTCGGGTGATGTCGACGGGGGCACAGCTGCCCGCCGTCAACAGAAGTAATGTCGTCAGAAACGGACGCATGTCTCTCCCTCTTTCATCCAGGTGGACATCCCGGAATTCAAAAAAGACTACTCGAAAGTAGCCTTTTTGTCAATCGATCTTTAGTTCACGCGCTCTGTGTAATCCCCCGTATCTGTGTTCACCAAAATCTCATCTCCTTGGTTGATAAACGATGGAACTTTGATCTTCAATCCGTTATCGAGTTCTGCTTCTTTAAGCACGTTTCCGGAAGCCGTGTCTCCTTTAATTGCGGGCTCGGTGTAAACAATTTTGTATTGAATTTTTTGTGGAAGCGTCACGGTGAGCGCTTGGCCGTCATGCATGACGGCGATCATTTCGAGTCCTTCTTTCATGAACGGAATGCTGTCTTCGAGATCTCCCGTCGCAACAGAGATCTGCTCGAAGGTGTTGTTGTCCATGAACGTGTAGAGACTGCCATCGTTGTAGAGGTACTGCATCTTTTTGTATTGCACATCCTCAAACGAAAGGGTCTCGGCGGATTTGAAGTTATGTTCCTTCACTTTGCCGGTTTTAATATTCTTCATGCGTGTGCGCACAAAAGAACTTCCCTTTCCTGGACTCACGCGTTGAAAATACATCACGACCCAGAGTTCGTTTTCTTGATTGATGACGGTTCCTTTTTTGATGTCGTTTGGGCTTGCCATAGTCTAGAGATGAAATAAATTTTTGGCTGAGAAGAGAAGAACATCTTCGATGTTGGAACGCCCGGTCACGATCATGTGCAATCGATCGATTCCCAAAGCGTTTCCGTACGTTGGAATTTGAACGGATGGTAACAGAGTCAGAAGTGCCTCGTCAATCGGGTGAACCGGCTTGCCTGCAGATCGACGCTCGTCCGCTTCGACACCAAATCGCTGTCGTTGTTCGACCGCATCTGTCAGTTCTGTGTAGCCGTTACACAGTTCGAGCCCATTGATGTAGAGCTCAAATCGCTGACCGTACTTTCCATCTGGCGTGAGCTGAGACATCGCTGCTTGATGCGTCGGATAGTCGTAGACAAACAGGGGGTCTGACCCCAAATACGGCTCGATCTTTGCGAGAAACAATCGATAGAAGAGATCGCTGAGCGTGTCATCTGCAGTGAAGTGAATCTCGTTTTGTTGGCAGGCGGTTTGCATGGATTGTGCATCTGCGGTGTCGAGATCGAGGTTGAGGTGTTTGAGGAAAAGGTCGCGGACGCGGATCTTTTGAAATTTGTGATTCGGGATTTGTGTTTTGTGATTCGTGAGTTTCTGTTCAACAAATCTTACTAATTCCTCTGTCTCATCCATACATGCCTGATAATCTTTTCCTTGTTGATACCACTCGATCATCGAAAACTCAGGATTGTGCAGATTTCCAAATTCTTCTTCATTGCGGAACACTTTTCCTAAACAAAAAATCTTTTGCATTCCCATCCCGAGAAGTTTCTTCAAAGAATATTCTGGACTAGTGATGAGTGTTGCTGGATGTGGCGTGCCGTTTGGTTCGTAAACGGTCGTTTGAAACGGCGAGAGGTTTGGTTCCATTCCGGGAGATCGAACCACGATCGGAGTTTCTACTTCGATGTAGCCACGCTCTTTAAAAAAAAGACGGGTGGACTCATTGATGGTTTGGCGTTCGAGAGCAATTTGTTTTTTGTCGATCATAAAAATAGGTTGCTAAATAAAAAAGGGAGCGTTTGAGCGCTCGCCTTTTTTGTCCGGATCTTACTTCTGCACGAATGGAATGAGGGCCATGATTCGTGAGCGTTTGATCGCGTTTGAAAGCTCGCGTTGGTGTGACATACACACACCCGAGCGCTTTCGTGGAACGATTTTTGCGAAAGACGACAAGTAACGACGAAGCGTCATGACGTCTTTGTAATCGATGTGCTCTGTGCGATTGAAGCAGAACGAACATTTTCGATCTTTCTTCACGACAGGAGTTGTTTTTGATGGCATCATAATTTAAAAGGGGATGTCTTCTACATTAATCTCTTGATCTGCGCTCATGGATGGATCGTCCTGCATGGAATTTCCTTGAGGAGGGGTGAATGGCGTGCGTTGAAATGGTTTGCTTCCACCGGAAGAGACACTCATTCCACCACCACCGCCTGGAGATTTATCCAGAAAAATCATGTTTTCTGCGATGACCTCTGTGCGATAGCGCTTAATACCATCTGTTCCTTCCCAATCGCGTGTTTGCAAACGTCCTTCGACGTACACTTTTTTTCCTTTGGTCAGATATTGCCCGCAAATTTCTGCGAGCTTTCCCCAAGCGACCACATTGTGAAACTCTGTGGCTTCCTGCTTTTTGCCAGAGGAATCATTCCAAGAACGATTCGTTGCAAGACCAAACGTACACACACTCTGCCCAGAAGGAATTTGTTTGACCTCTGGATCACGTGTGAGATTTCCCAGGAGCGTTGCCCGATTCAATGAGAACATAGAAAGTTTGTATTAAACGTTTTCCGTCACGTCTGATTCGAGCAATTCATCCAATTTTTTATCGAGCTCTTCAATACTCATTTTTGATTCCTGTGTCGAGGTTGCAGAAGGAGCAACCGGAGCGGCAGCGACAGGAAATTCTTCTTGTTTGTGGGTTGGAAGTGGACGAGCTGGTTCATCGGAACGAGAGTCAAACTTCTGGCGGCGCCCTTCGTCGGAAAGAGGTGGTACGTAAGAAGAGATTTCGATCGGGGCTTTATCGATTCCGTTTGGACGGGTGGTGAGCGTGTGTCGCAACACTTCGTCGGTAAGGGTGAGTTTGCGGTTGAGTGCGCTAATGCCTTCTGGAGCGGCATCAAAGTACACAACGACGTAGGTTCCGTGGCGGGCCTTCTTAATAGGATAGGCCAAACGGATTTTTCCAAGGTTCTCATGGCGAACGATGGTGCCTCCCACAGCGGTCACTTCAGCAAGCACTTGTTCCTGAATCTTTTCAACCTCAGGATCGGTGTACTGGGTGCCGACGATGTAGAGAAGTTCGTATTTGTTCATAATCTGGTTTGGATGTTGCCAAACGGCTGGTTAAGCCTCGGACAGACAAAGAATTAGTGGGCTAATCCTAAGGAATTTTGTCAAAAAGGTCAAGTGAGCGCATTATAGGACCATTATGACTTTCTTCATTCTCGGAACACACCCCGAACTCTCGATCGCTGAAATCGAGGCGGTCGTCGGCAAAAAGCCGGTGATCGCCCAATCTGCGCAAGTGCTTGTGCTTGATGATGTCGATGAAAATTTAGGAGAACTCCAAAATCGCCTTGGAGGAACCATTAAGATTGGGAATATTATTGGGGAACTGAGCTCTTCGGATTTGGATGAGGCGATCGAGCTAATCGCGGCATCTGTTTCCCAGGCGGCGGGAAAAAATAAGATCAGCTTTGGACTGAGTGTCTACGATCTTGGAGGTGGATCTAAAACTCGACAACACGAACAGGAACTCCATCACCTCGGAAAAGAAATCAAAAATAAGGTGAAGGAATTAGAACGACCTGTCCGCTACGTTTCTTCAAAAGAGCCACGACTCTCATCTGTCATCGTTGAGCAAAACGGTTTGCTCGCATCCGGTGGTGAATATGTTTTTCTCATCCGTGAGACAGACGTTCTGGTCGGACAAACCGAGAGTGTACAAGATTTTAAATCGTGGTCCGCGCGCGACTACGGTCGTCCAGCCTCTGATCCAAAATCTGGAATGCTTCCACCAAAACTTGCTCGACTCATGATCAATCTGGCCGGCGTGGAACTTTCAGGTAAGACACTCCTTGATCCATTTTGTGGATCTGGAACGGTTCTGATGGAAGCGGCGCTCATGGGACTCAAAAAAATCGTCGCCTCAGATATTTCCGAAAAAGCCGTTGAAGACACCGCACAAAATCTCACCTGGCTTGTCGATGAATTCAAACTAGAACCACCTTCCCTTTCCCTTTTCACCAGCCCCGCCCAGGAACTCGACCAAGTCTTCACAAAAAAAGTCGACCTCATTGTGACCGAAACCTATCTTGGAACGCCACGAACACGACCGCTCAGCCCACAAGAATTCACAGAGACGCGAGATGAGCTGATTGAAATCTACGAACCATCCCTGGAAACACTCTTTGGTCTTTTAAAAGAAGATGGTCGTGTCGTGATCGCGATCCCCGCATTCACTGTCGGGTCAGAACTCGCGAGCATGGAACTTCAAGGTCTGTTTGAGCATGTTGGGTTTACGATTGAACACGAGCACTTGTACAAACGTCCGAACCAGATTGTCGCGCGAGAAATATTTGTCCTGAAAAAATAAATCCACTCAAAATGAGTGGATTTATTTTGGACCCGGGCTGGTGGACCCGACGGGAGTTGCACCCGTATCTACCGATGTCAAAGCGGTCGAGATTACTATTACCTCTACGGGCCCATCCAAAACGCCCGGGATGAAACAAAAAGATCCCCCCATGATAATCATAGGAGGATCTTAATGTGACACCGGTAGTTTAAGGAAGTAAATCCTCAACCGCTAGATTCATTTAAACAGAATTTTGTTCGTCCGTCAAGCAATGACTGTGGGTAATTCTCTAAACTCCCACCCGGAAATGGCACACATCTCCATCTTGCATCACATATTCTTTTCCTTCGATGCGTAACTTTCCTGCGTCGCGACAACCGGACTCGCCCAGTTCTACAAAATCTTTCCAATAGATCACTTCGGCGCGGATGAAGGCTTTTTCAAAATCGGTGTGGATGACTCCGGCGGCTTGTGGGGCTTTTGCTCCGGCCGGAATCGTCCAGGCGCGGGTTTCTTTTTCTCCAGAGGTGAAGTAGGTAATCAGGTGAAGCATCTCGTAGCATTTGGTGATGAGTCGATCGAGTCCAGATTGAGCAAGTCCGAGTTCTTCTAAGAACGCGGCTTGTTCTTCTTTTGGCATCTCGCTGATTTCGGACTCCAGTTTGATGGAGATCGGAATAGCGATTCGATCCGCACCCAGTGGACTCTTCCAGGTCTTCATATCCAACGTCTCCGCAACGTTGACGATGTAGAGAATAGGTTTGTTTGTGAGAAGACTAAACGTTTTTGAAAACTTTTCTTCGTCTTCCGTCAGTTCAACCGTATTGGCCATCTTCCCTTCTGCAAGCGCAGCGAAAAATTTTGCGAGCGTGCTTTCTTCAATCTCCATGTCTTTCGTTTTTCCCGATTTCATTTTGCCACGCACGCCATCGAGTCGTTTTTCGACGATCGATAAATCTGACATCGCAAGTTCGATCTCAATTGTTTCCACGTCGCGAGTTGGATCAACCGTTCCGTCGACGTGATGCACATTACTGTCTTCAAACGATCGCACGACATGTACGACCATGTCGACTTCGCGGATGTTGGAAAGAAATTTGTTTCCAAGTCCTTCTCCTTTGTGTGCCCCTTTCACGAGACCAGCGATATCCACGAATTCAATCGCGGTTGGAATAATCTTCAAGGCCTGACTTTTACTCGCGAGCTGCGCCAATCGATCATCAGGAACTTCAACCACTCCCACATTTGGCTCGATCGTACAAAACGGAAAATTCGCGCAGTCGACCTGCTTTTTGGTGAGTGTTTTAAATAAGGTGGACTTCCCGACGTTTGGAAGCCCAACGATTCCGACTTGTAACATATGGCGGGAGTATACAGATTCGGGACATTCCTGTGAATAGATCGAGGCGCATCAAATAAAAAAGCAGATCACCTGGGATCTGCGAGGTAGGTGGTGGCGCGTTCGTGCATCGCTTCGTCGATGCGGCCGCTCTGGTGGTAGTACTCGATGAGCTCGGTCGTGGTGAACAGGCTGTGGGTTCGCACACCGCGCGCGGCGACCAGAGGGACTCCGCCCTGCTGACGATCGATGACGACCAGCAAATGTTCGACGACGAACCCAGCGTCGCGCAAGACGGTGATGGCCTCGATCTTCGTGTCGGCCTCGATCACGACGTCGTCGAGCAGGAGCACTCGGGCGCCTGAGCGGATGTGGTGTCCCGGTCGGATCCCAGAGATCCGGCGACCGTCACCATCGTCCGTCTTCAAGAGCTGCAGGACCGGCATCAATCCTTGCTCCCTGAGCGCAAGAACGAGTGGCTCGCCAGCGTTCGGGATGCCGCAGATGACGTCGTGGGGCAGGTTGCGTCCCAAGACGAACTCGAGGAAGAAGGCGCTCCCGATGAGCCGCAGCTCAGCAAGAGTCAGAGGCCCGGGCTTCGGGTTGTCGGGCGTTCGCAAGTTGAAGAAGTAGGGCGAGAGCGGCGCGTTGGGCTGCTTCTCGTGCAGCTTGAGCGTGAAGTTACCGAACGCGACAGCGCCGACCTCGAACAGAGCGTCGGCAAGCAGCCGACCGGCTGGCTTTTCCAAGAACGATGACATGTGGACACCTCCTGGGTAGGGAGTCTAAGACAACAGAGTTGATCGGTCAAAACAGATCGTGTATTCTCTTGTTGTCTTTGAAAACATTTCTCGGGCCCTTAGCTCAGCTGGTAGAGCGCTTCCATGGCATGGAAGAGGTCAGCGGTTCGATCCCGCTAGGGTCCACCAACAAAAA
>JBBTSF010000044.1:0-3478 GCA_038064815.1 Patescibacteria group bacterium | reverse complement strand
CGATAAACTGTCTGACCATATCAAAGGTGGTGACCTTGATGTTGATGTCATCGGTTTCAGCCGTGGAGCAGTAACGGCCATCACCATCGCGGCTGCTGTGGAGAAACTGAAGAAGGACGGCGTCTATCCCTATTGTCTAGTCGATCATATTCGGTTCATGGGTCTCTATGACCCAGTCCCTGGCCCGTCTACCTTTGACAGACCCGGACCTGGTATCGTCAAGAAGACGGCCATTGCTTACTCGCAGGACGAGAAACCATGCCCAGCGGAACCAACAGCCTTGTGCGGAGCGAAACGAGGTTGGCGGTGGTGCCCAAGACTCCTGAGATGTTTCATTACGACCTCGACGGGAGCCTTCTTCAGGACGGGTTGTGGACGAACCAGTGGAATGGCGAGAACAGGCTTATCGCAAGTGAATCGCTCTCCGCAGTTCCAGACGGCATGAAGAAGCGGGTCGAATTCCGGTATGACTACATGGGCAGGCGAACCACGAAGAAAGTCCTCTCAGGCTCAGAGGTCATAGCAAACCGCCACCCTGAAAAAGAGGGGTGAGAAAAGCCAATGTTTACAGGGGTGTTGGCGAGGGGGCTGAAAAAATAATTTCATGTGGGTTTTTCGGCGGGCGATTTGTGTGGTAAGAGACCGTGGGAGGCGGTGTCTTGCCATGAAAGATGAGATATTGGAAGGGTTGGGAGGGGACAAAACTATCCGGGTAGAGGAGCGGGATGGGAGTGCGGTGTTGCTCGTCAAGGGTCGAGAGTACATGAGTTGGAGATTGGAGGATGAGGGTTCGCGACGGATGGCGATAGTACAGTTGTATGAGACGGGGACGGGGACGCAGGAACAGTTGGCGGAAGCCTTCGGGATACATGTCAACACGGTGCAGAATTACGTTGCGAGGTTTGCGCGAGACGGACTGGATGGCTTGCTGCCGCAAGCGAGAGGGCCGAGGAATCGGTGGAAACTGACGGCTGGACGGCGCGGCAAGATTCTGATGATGGCGATGCGCGAGGGGGTTACCGGATTAGAAGCCATACAGAAGCGATTACGTGATGTGTGGGGAGAGGACCTCAGCCTGCCGAGCATCCGTGAAGTGCTAAGCGAGAACGGATTGATAGGGGAAAGCGGTTGCGAAATTGGGAGCGAAGCCGAGCAGGGGGAATTGTTTGAGGATGAATCCGGGCGGCAACTGAGTCTGAGTTTTGGAAGTGAAGCATACGGGAATGACGAGAAGCTGGATGGGCAGGAGTCGGTTGATCGCCCGATTGTGGAGCGCGAGGAAGTTTGGCGCGCGAGGGAAAGGAGCCAGTATTCTTCGCGGCAACGAGCATATTTGGATCTGCTGGAACAGGGCGGGTACAATGCGTATGCCGGGGGTTTGCTTTTTACAGCGTTGATCGAGCGGTATGGGTTTCTGAAAACGCTTCGACGTGTGATCCGGGTTTCTACGCATGAAGGATACAGCATGGAGGAGTTGTGTCTGACTTTGCTGTATGCGGATGTTTTCGGTTTTCGCTCGATGGAAGATTTCAAGCGGGCGTATTCGGAAGAATTCGGAATGTTGATAGGGCGAAGCCACAGTCCGAGCGTGTTTACATTGCGACGGTTTCTGCACAAAGTGAGAACGCTGAAGAAAGGCGAAGATCTGATCGATGAGTTTGCGGTTTCGTACTTGAAGGGGGCGCTGGCGAAGTGGGGGGTGATGTATATCGACGGGCATTTTCTGCCGTACTACGGGATGTATTCGATCACGAAGGGATGGCACGGAGTCCGCCAGATTGCGATGAAGGGAAGCTATAACTTTCTGGCGGTAGATGGGGAATTTCGGCCGTGGTTGTTCTTGATCCGGTCTTCGTCGGAGGATCTGTTGGAGAAGATACCTGAACTGATCGAAAAAGCGAAGAAGCTTGGGCTTGCGGCCGGGCTGAGCGCGGAAGCAGTGAATAAACTGATCGTGCTATTCGATCGGGAAGGATATAGCGCGGAGTTATACCGCTACCTGGAAGGGAAAGACCAGGGCGAGGGGAAACGACGGGCGATATTCGTGACATGGGCGAAATATGCGGACAAATGGGTGAATGAAATGGCGGAGGAATCACTGGATCAGACCGCCGAGATAACATACGCGATTCGCAAACCACAAGAAGTCCGATATGTTGAGACGCATCGGACGATGAACAAGTACGGGAAGATTCGGGCGATAGTCATTCAGAGCGGGAAGGAGAAGCAGCGCGCTGCGATCTACACTAACGCGACGGTCGAGGAACTCGGGGGCGCGGCAATAGCGCAGTTGATGTGCCGGCGATGGGGAGAGGAGAACCGGATCAAGGAGCTTTTGCTGAGACACGAGATAAACTACATGCCGGGTTACGTGCTGGAAGGGTTGGATGAGCAACCGTGGGTGAACAATCCGAAAGTGCGTGAGTTGAAGAAGAAACGCGCCGAGTTGGTAAGCGAGCTTCGGCAATTCAAGGTGCAGCTTGCCGAGGAGGTGTTGAAACAGAAGCAAGCCCAGCCAGTTACGGTCGACAACTTCCCCGTTCTGGAAAACATCGTAAGGGTTGAGAACGAGATTCTGCTGGTGAATGGGGAATTGGATGGGTTGCCCGGTAAGGTCCGGTTTAACGAGGCGCACGATGGGAAGGAACTGGCGGCGCTGAACTACGAGAAGAAGAGATTCCTGGATTGCATCAAGGTGTTCGTCTGCAATCTGACCGAGGCGATGTGCCAACTGCTGTTGAAATACTACGATCGGCGCAAAGAAATCTTGCCGGCCTTATCAATGATAGTCGAGCGGGCCGGGGATGTGAAAATGGAGCGGGGCCAAGTTCGAGTTACCCTGAGAAGGTTCGCGAATCCGGAAATTGATTATGCCGCCCGTCGTCTCTGTGAGGAGTTGAATGCGATGCGTCCGAGAACTCTCGACCGCTTTCGGTTGCCGCTCCGCTATGAAGTCGCGTAGCCCCAACCCACAAACAACCTTCGCGGCTGCCGCTGAAAAGGTGGCGGTTTGCTATGACCTCTGGAGTCTGTATTCTTGCGGCAGCAAGACATTGACATAAAGACAGCAATATGCTTATATGGCTCGATGAAAACAACCATTGTTATGCCGGATCAGATCTTTCGCCGGGCCAAGGCTGAGGCTGCGATGGAGGGGCGAACATTGAGAGCGTTCGTGCTCGATGCGGGCACCCATGAACTCGAACGCGTGGCCGGAAAGACGTCACGACGCAGGCGAGTGACATTGCCCTTGGTAAAATCAAGTCAGCCCGGTTCGTTGTCTGTCACTGGCGACGTGATTGAATCGTCTCTGGCAGATGAGGATTCACATGTACTTGCCTGACATCAATGTCTGGCTGGCTCTTGTTTTCGAGGTTCATACGCATCACGCTCGTGCTGTGAAGTGGGTCGACTCACTTAAGCCCGGATGCTGCGCCTTCATCCGCCCATCCGGAGGTTGATTTTAAAATTCTGTTTA
>JBBTSF010000043.1:11353-12902 GCA_038064815.1 Patescibacteria group bacterium | reverse complement strand
CTGTCGCACCTCATCAAAATGCCGCGTATCAAAACACCAAACTTCCGTGGGCACGACTTTTACAAAATTCCATTCGGCCTTCTCTCCGAGATGCTCGTCAACTTTCGTACGATAGTCCAATTCTGGTTGACTACGACCATAATGATATCGAGCCGCATTCTCAACTTCCGATCGATCTGAAAGGATCTGAGCCCTGCCTTTGATTTGCAGTCCGGCAACATCCTCATGCGGAAATCGATTGGTACTGAAAATAGCAATCGCCACGTCTGGTGAATGCAAAAGATTCTGCATGTGTTTGGAGCCAGGCATGGATTTGAAATAGAGGTTGAGATGCGAGTCGTACGAAAACTGTACGGGGCAAACCCATTGTCCGTCGACTCCAGAAGTCGCAACAGCCATGAACTCTGTTCGATCCATGATTTCTTTCAAGAGTGTATTCCAGTCGGTCATATTGTTACTTTTCTTTTTTACTTACCTGAGAGGCTTTTAGAGCAGATCGACACAATGTTTCGAGCGCATGCATGTCTATATCTGCAAGCGATTTGATGTATAAACAACCGACTCCTCGTTTGAATTTACCCAATTTTTTTAATTCTTTTTCAAACAAATTCAAATCACACGTGAGATAGAGCGTTAACGCATTCTTCCGCGCGGCGAAACCCATCCACAGCCAATCAACTTCTCGTCCTCGTGCAGAAACGAGTTTCTGGTAACCAAAACCGACGATGCTTGTTCCCCACATGACGGGTTTTGCGCCGGTGACTTTCTGCATGAGACTTTTCAGAACTGCAGCGTCTTTTCTTTGTTGAGGACCTTCGATCGCTGCGATATACGCACTCACACTTACCTTGGTTGGGACCGTCTTATTGTTACTTGCTGACATAGGAGTCGTTACTATTTCGCAGGTAAATTAACCAGCATCCTCGTACGCCTTTTTCAGTTTCGCGATGTCGAATTTTTTCATTGGCAAAAAGGCTTGCGTGACGCGTGCGATCTGTTCGGGAGTTCCCTCAGTCATCATCTTACCCATGAGCGTTGGAACAATCTGCCATGACATGCCGTATTTATCCTTTAACCATCCGCACTGCTCAGATTCAGGAACCGCGGAAAGTTTTTCCCAATATTCATCAATCTCCTCTTGGGTCTCACAGTTCACGATAAAAGAAATCGCTTCGTTGAAATTGAATTCGTGTTTGTGTGCACTATCCATTGCCGCAAACCACTGACCGAACAGTTGAAAGTCTGTGAACATCGCGGATCCCTCCTTATCAGGCGCTTGCTCAGCACCGTAGCGAGCGATCATGCCACGCTTCCCGTCCTTAAATACCGAAAAGTAAAAATCAGAAGCTTCTTCCGCCTTTCCACAAACATCGCCTACAAATAACAAAGACGGAATGATGCGTGGCCGCTCCTCTCCTTCTGGTTTTGTAAAAATAAGCTGCCACGAGAGACCATACTTATCCTGCACCCAACCATAGCGTTCGCTAAACGGATACTTGTCGAGCGGCATCAGCGCTTTTCCACCATCCATCAGTTTTTCCCAGACCTC
>JBBTSF010000043.1:4849-11253 GCA_038064815.1 Patescibacteria group bacterium | reverse complement strand
CCGGGAATCTTGCGAAGTTATCGAAACAAAGCGAAAGTCACGACAAGCAAAATGGTAAAAAACGCGAGGCTAGCAACAGTACAGATCACCATCATTACGGCTTCACGTCTCTTGCCGTCTATATACAACATCACCGGCTTCCCAAAAATCAATAAACCCATTGTTGCGACAGACACGACGAGCATGAGGAGGAATACGATGGGAGCAAACACACTCTTATCAATATCACTAAAAAGTTTTTGCGCATTGGTCATAACCGTTGCGACAAGAGCAACGTACAAAACAGCGAGCGCAGCAAAGGACAAACTTTGTTTCAGAATCTTTTTGTCGAGCATAGGGTTCAGTGAGTTGAATGAGAACGGAAGCCACTTATGATCGAGCGATCATTTTCTTAAACAAAATTCCGATTGGTTTTTTCTTTGCTTGTTTCAATAACTGCGGAGTAATCTCAATCGATGTTTTTGATAGCTCAATTGCTTGCAATTCTGAATTCATAAGAGCCGCATTCTCAAGACAATAACAAATTTCCATAAACGAATCCGTGTCGTCATAACCTTTATTCGTGCGTGCGTATTTTTCAAAATATGTTTGAAAAAATAATCTGAGTTTTTTAGAATCATTCATTTTTGGCATCCCCTCAGGAACAATGTGATGCGCCCAAATGACAATTTTAGGTTTGAGTAAGGCAATATTCTTTTGAATTTCATCAAGCGATTCTGGAAACTTAGATCCTTCGGCTTTTGGCGCAGCGACGAAAATAATATCTACATGGCCAAACTCGGAGACCTGTTGTTTTGTCAAAACGTGGGAGTTGTCAGCAAAATGCGCAAGGCGCAATCCGTCGATTGTGTAATGCCAAGCGATATTCACATCGCCGTTATATTCATAGACAATCGTTCCGCGTAAATCCATTTTGGGAAAAGGATTGCTATTTGGCTTTGTCATTGGCGCATTTTGCAACCATCCCCCAGGCGCATAGGCGTGATCTGCATCTGGCTCACTCATCAACACAACATTGGCCCCAAATGGTTTTCCTTTAAACGTCCCTGGAAATTTCGGCCCAAGACTCCACTCGGGTGCATTATTAAAAGGATCAACAAGAACTCGATAGCCACGTTTATTTTCGATAAGAAACGAAGAGAGACCAATGAAATGAATTTTCATACGATACAAGTATACCAGTTCCTTACTCTCCCTCATGCCTCAGTTGTCGTTTCCACATAGCGGCATAGATTCCATTTTTTTCAAACACAAGTGTGTTCTGGGGTCGTCAACGATATTGAAACTGCCATTCAGATGCATCAAGGCTATAGAAGCAGCCTGAAATTTACAGGGGCGGATTTGGTTTATTGATCAGCGATCGACACACGTTTTGCAATGTGCATTTTTTGCACATTGCTTTCGGGAGCTTATCCACAATGATATCTTGACGAAAACAAAAAAATTTGTTGTACTAAAAGTAGATAAAACATCCTCCCTTCTGTCTGCTGGCTTGGTGCTATGCGACTGAGGGAGGTTTTGTTTTATCTACATGTCGCTGTGGCGACGAAGGATACGTGTATGCAAACGCTCGGTCTGCTGCTCGCACTGTCTCTCCTTAAAACCGGCTATCCAGGAGGTGAATTTCTTCCTCGAGATGAAATTTCGCAAATGGTCGTGACGCAAAACGGCCAGGTGTTGGTCGTGGGAACTCGCTACGTGGTCGTCAGTGACGGCATCGATGACTGGTTCCATGCAGACGTGTACATCGCGCGTCTTGCGACGGACGGCAAAACGGTTCTCTGGGAAAAAACCTATGGTTCAATCCAGGATGACCGAGCCTACGCGATTGCTGAATATCCAGACGGAACGATTCAGATCGTGGGAGAAACCTGGTCGCCCGGGAACAAATACACGGACGTGTATTTCCTTCTGCTGGATAGCCGCGGAACGCTGATCTGGCAGCAAAAGTTTGCCAGATTTCACTTGGGCAAAGTGGAGACGCTTACTGTCGTCGACCATAGTGTCATCGTCGTTGGCGCGTCTAACCGTTCATTCAGAAATTCTGCCGGATCGCAAAGAATTCTCTGTGTCAGTCATGACGGACGGCTTCTGTGGTCCACCTTCTCGGGAGATTTGTGATCAACGAATCACGACGCTCCCGACTTTTTTTGTGCAAAGAAAAAACCCACGCGAGCTCTATCAACATTCCCAGATTCAGAGGTAAAGACGTTCTTTCTTAATCTCTAACTAATCTTTATTCTCCTCCAGAATGGCCGCAATAAATGATCCCTATTCACTATTTTTTACTCTCCTTCATGTCTCAGTTGTCGTTTCCACATAGCTGCATAAATCCCATTTTTTTCAAGTAGCGATTCGTGTGTGCCGTCTTCGATGAGTTTGCCGTCTTCAATCACAATGATCCGATCCATATCGGACAATGTACTGAGGCGATGTGCGACGACGATCGCGGTCTTACCTTTCAGAATCTCTGCGAATGAATCTTTGATGATTTGCTCGCTTTGACTATCGAGCGCGCTTGTTGCTTCATCGAGAATGATGATTGGTGAATTTTGAAGCACCGCTCTGGCAATGGCGATGCGCTGCTTCTGACCACCACTCAACTTCACTCCACGCTCCCCCACAATGCTGTCTACCCCATCTGGCAACCGTTCAACAAACTGCAGGGCATGGGCAGCCCTCAGTGCATTATGCAGATCTTCGTCGGACGCATCCGGACGTGAAAGCAGAATATTTTCCTTGATGGATGTATGAAACAAAATCGGCTCCTGGGGCACATACGCAATCTGCCTACGCAAATCCGTTTGTTTCACCTCTCTTATATCAATTCCGTCGATCAGAACACCTCCCGCAATCACATCATTAAATCTGAGCAAAATCTTTGTCAGTGTACTTTTCCCGGCACCGCTTAACCCGACAACACCGAGTTTCTGACCTTGGGGAATGTGTAAGGAAAAATTGTTGAACACGTTGAGATCATTGCGTTTCTCATGATAGGTGAAAGAAACGTCGCGTATCTGTATCTCACCACGCACATGCTCAAATGGCACGGGAGATGCGGGATCAGTGATTTTATTGTTTCGATTTAATATTTCGAAAGCTGGAATCATTTTGTCCACCAAATCATCATGTTCATCAAGGTCATCAGAGAGTGAATAAATCCCTGCCAGAATCGTTGTGGTGTAGGTCATGACAAGGACAGCTCCCGTGATCCCGATAGCACCTCCATGCATCCGCTCAACGACGAGCCACAAAAGGATCAGAAAGAAAACGACAGTGATAAATTCTCGCAGCGCGATGAGCTTTGCTTGCAGGTGATATCGTTTCGTAAAGAGTTCCGCTTCGTCGGAGGCGTCTTGTCGAACACGTTGTATGTAGACATCTTCTTTCGCGACGGAACGAACAGCAAGAATATTCGAAATGACATCCGCAATTTTTCCAGAATTCCGTTTGTATAATTCTCTCGATTGAGTTCTAAACGGACTAATGAGATAGGACGCCCAAAGCACATACACCACCTGCACCAAACTCAATGCGAGTGCAATAAAACCGATCACCACATCAACCCAAAGGATCACCACAAGAGGAAACAAAATACTCAGTACGGTATTTGCATATCTGTCACGCAAAGATCGCACAAGCTGCACCCCACTATCTCCATACTGACGTGTTGCGGTGGTGAGATAACCAGCTAGGTTGGAATGAAAATATTCAATGTCCGTGGTGATCAGGCGGGAGAAGTAACTTCCGATTGAATCACGATACACCTCGTTCTCACCAAGCATGCCGACATACTTAATCACAGGAGACAGAACACCGAGCGTCAGCGAAAATGCAACAAACAAAAAAACCGCTTGATAGGCCCCCTCAAAATCCAGCACGGAGAGACGCGCAATGATCAAACTCACCGCAATCGGCAAAAAAATCAGCTTGCAAATCCTTCCGATGATTTGCAAACAATATGAAGTCCGCACCCTCCATGAGGCGCCATAGCTAGCCCAGAGATGCGTGTAGACCATTGCGTATTTTTTGAAATTACGAACCATACTTGTATAAAGGGGGTCAGGTCTTGTATGTCTGCCACAGATGCTTGTAGACGGTTTGGTACTTTTTGAATTCAGCAAACATATTCCCTTAATCGTTCCACTTCACCGGTGAAATACCTGAAAACGGATAGAGACCGAATAAGACATCTGCAACACCTTCTCCTTCGGATCCGGGCAACCACGAAGCGACGATGCTGTCCCAATTTTTCGTATAGGAAGAAATATCAAGTGGTCTCCCAGCAATGATGAGTACGACGATTTTTTTACTTTTTGCTTTTGTCTTTGCGATTGCTTCCAAATCTTCAGGACTCAAACTTGGATTCGCGTGATCTCCCCAACCCTCGGCATAGGGTTTTTCTCCGACAACAACAATACCAACATCCGCAAGATCATTCCCTGGAGAAAAATTTCCTTGTGCATCGTATTCAATCTTCGTGTTCTTGGAAACAGTCTTTTTGATGGCTTCAAGTATTGTGGTTCCAACAATTCCGTTATTCCCATCGATCCCTTGCCACTCTGTTGTCCATCCTCCTGCCTGACGACCCAAATTATCCGCCGATGATCCGGCAACGAGAATTTTGCCAAGCGACAGAGAGAGCGGCAAAAGTGAATTTTCATTCTTCAAGAGGACTTGAGATTTACGAACCGCTTCTCTGGCCAACGTGCGATGTTCATCGCTGCCGATCACAGACAATCCTTCTGGCTTTGCTTGAGGACGATCAAATAATCCTGCTTTAAATTTTACGGTTAGAATTCTTCTTGTCGCATCGTCAATACGCTCTTTTGAGATGTCGTTATTTACCAACGCTTTTTGCACATAATCCATGAAGTCTTTGTATTCAAACGGAGTCATGACCATGTCGACACCCGCATTAACGGAATTGACCAAAGAATCATATCTGGTGTCAGAAACCTGATAGACGCCATACCAATCTGAAACGACAAAACCCGAAAAACCAAGCTCCTTTTTTAGGACATCTGTTAAAAGATAGCGGTTCGACGTATTCATTTTTCCATTCCATGATGCGGTACTTACCATCACAACTTGCGCTCCGCCCGCCACCGCTTGCTTAAAGGGTGTGAGATGGACTTGCCGAAATGTTTTTTCGTCTAGAGTGACATTCCCTTCTTCTATTTTAAAATCTTTATTGCGCGAAGTTCCATATTCCATCGCTCCCCCGCCGATATAATGTTTGAGAGTTGCAACGACGTTAAAATAGCTATTCGATGAATCTTGAGTTCCGTTTAAATAGGCGAGCCCTAGTTGTGCCACATTTTCCGTATCTGATCCGAATGTTTCGTAGGTTTTTCCCCAACGGATATCTTGAGCGACATCCAAGTTTGGAGAAAAGCTCCAAAAAATTCCCGTGGCAGCCATCTCATCTGCAACGGCAGCGGCGACACGTTTTACCAAATCAGAATCACGACTTGCCCCGAGTCCAATGGCATGCGGAAAAACCGTGGATCCGAGAACTCCGGCATTGCCATGAACAGCATCGATTCCATATAAAAGCGGAATTTTCAAACACGTCTTTCCTGCGGCAATTTGAAAGTCGTTTATCATGCCAAGCCAAGCCGAAGGAGTCTCTTCCGTGGGCCCGGCGCCACCACCGCTCAGTAGCGCTCCTAAATTATATCGCGTGATATCGCTCAGGTCGTGAATGCTATTTTTTTCGATGAGAACCATCTGACCTATTTTTTCCCAGTCATTCATTCTCATCATCAGGTCGTCCACTCTCTCTTGAACAGATAGATTGGAATTCAGATACGGTGCATTTTTTTGGTTACATCTATCAGACAAACGATCGTCGGGTGGTGTGACACTATTATTTTTTAACGTAAAAAAACTAATCCCTAAAATGAGAACGACTAAAAAAACAGAACTGATTCTAAAGAGATGTGGTTTTTTCATAGGGAGGACTTTCCTAACTCAAGTTCTTTTATATCGCTCAAATCCGTCTCTCGCCCGACAATACTCTTGTAAGCGACAAGGTCATCTTTATCGATGACAGGTATTTTTATTCCTCCAACCTCGTCTATTCGAACACGAGAGAGATCCGTAGGACAGGCAATCCATTTACCGGTTTTCCGGTCGAAGGCCTCGGCTTCTTGTGCACCACTGATGTCAATATTCCATCCGTCATATCGCAGAGTCATTGTGTAGAGCTTCCAGTATTCGTCTTCATAGCGAAGCGGTCCGGAAACGATATACACCGATACCGCATCAAGGAGATCCACAAAACGATCGTTCGGGATATCAATATCAATGTCATAGAGAGGACGCTCAGCACCGTATATTTTGGCCGCCAATCCTCCCGTAATCGCAAAAGGGATCTGGCGCTCATGCAGAATTCCAAC
>JBBTSF010000043.1:1654-4749 GCA_038064815.1 Patescibacteria group bacterium | reverse complement strand
TAGGCAGATTACTCCTTTTTAGAAAAATCGGCGCGCAGGGATAAAAGTCCCAGTGCGACAAACAGTGCCGCCTCAAGCCAGTTGTGCTTCTGAAATGCTTCGATCAATGCAATACCAAAAAATAGAATAAAGACAGTGATGCTGGTAAATTTTATCTTAAGCATAATTATTCCGTCGTCTTACCATCAAAATGTTCAGTATCGGCTTCACCTTCGGCTTTTGTTTTATGAGTGACTCCATCTCGGTGATGCGGTGGCATGTAAAGAGTATAGAGCTTCATGGGGTCTGACTCGGAGTTGATGATGTTATGTTTTACACCAGCCGGAACGAGGATCACACTGCCATCAGCCAAATCGTGAGAAATATCATTCAAGATCGCCGTACCCGTTCCTTTTTCCACTCGCAGGAATTGATCAACATCATGTACTTCTTCGCCGATTTCCTCTCCAGGAAGAAGCGACATCAAGACCAATTGGCTATTTTTGTCGGTGTATAAAACTTTGCGAAAGTGATCGTTTTCAAGGGAGAGCTTTTCAATGTTTGTTACGTAGCCTTTCATAAATATATTTTGATTAGGATTAATTAAGCATCCAAATACTAAAATTCAGATATGCAGCGAAACTCACCCATGCGATATAGGGCACCAAGAGCCATGCGGCCGGTTTGGAGATTCTCGCGAACGCAATGATCGTAGCGATAATGGCAAGCCAGAGAAATACAATCTCAATGAGCGCACCGCCGGGGCTATGCAAGCCAAAAAAGATCATTGACCACAGGGTATTCAAGATCAGCTGGCCAAGAAATATGCCTAAGGCAATTTTTACATCCCTGCGATTCAGTCCCTTTTTCCAAACGAGGAATGCGGCGATGCCCATAAGCGCAAACAGAGTCGTCCAGACCGGTCCAAACACCCACGCCGGAGGATTCATGGCTGGCTTCACGATCCCTGCATACCAGCCGGTAATGGACGGTGTCGTAAACACAGAACCGATGATTCCAGCAAGCTCGGAGACGACAACAGCGATGATAAGTTTGAATGTATTGTTGATTTTCATAATGATCTTGGTTTCGTAGATTTGGGGTCAGGTCGGACTACAGACTTTTCACTCACCCATCATAACAAAAACAGACCGCACTCGCGATCTATTTTTGTTGGCTCCGCATACTGAACGGGTTCAGAACGGTTAACTTGAATCTGCCTACGCCTCCATGCCTGGGAGATAGTTCGCTGTCGAGATGTCGATCCAGGCTCCTGGAATCTCCAGATGTGGGTGACCTTCAAAAAATTTAGCGACCTCCTCGTGTGATTCGCCCTGGACGATCGAGTACATCATAATGTCATTCTTGGCGTCCGCGACGCCTTGCGTGGTAACACGCTTCGTCTTGCCGACACCTGCCGTTGGACCAGTCATCATGGCCTTGTTGGCGGCCATCCAAACATCCCACTTCGTCTTGAGAGCGTCTTCCTGCGCTTTGCGTTCTTCGGCCGGTGTCTTCATCCAGTCTTCGAGGCCCCCGATAGGCATGCAGTAGAGGACAATATACTTTTGCATATAGTAGCGTTACTTTATTTATCTCTTTCAACCAATACCTTAACTCGCTCCAAATCCTTAAGACTACCCCGAAGAATGGTCGTTTTGAGATTTACAGCAGGTGTTCGAGCCGTTTTCGGAAGCGCCAGGCAGCGATGCGGTTGGAGAAGATGACGGTAATCCCCGCAACGATGCTTTCGGTCGAGCCAACGAGTGCTAGAATCCAGCCGTTGTGCATCCCGCCGAGGATGGCGGCGAGCATACCCATAAGCGGGGCCAATGAGGCTCCGAGAAGGAGTCCGAGGCGTGCGGGATTGGTGAAGTCTTGGACAATGGCGGCCCAAAGCACAGACGTGCCGGAGGTGTGCGCGTGCCACTTGCCCTCCTTCCGCAGCGAGCGCACCGAACCCATGTACATGCCGACGCTTTGGATGGCGGTGGTAAGCGAAAGCGCGACGGCGGAGAGGCCGAAGACCGCACCAGCGAGCAGGACGTAGCCCTGCTCGAGCAATCCTTCGACCTGAAATGCGCCGTAGGTGGCGATGGCGAAAATCGGGACAAGGACAACAAAGCGTTTGCGCAGATCCTTCCAACTGAAGCCTGAGCCCCGGAGCGCAGAAAGTTCGGCAGCCTCGGCCATCAGGTCGTCTGTTGTCGCAGCAAAGACCTTGCCGACGCCGGGAATCCACTTCTCGAGCAGGTGTGTGATGGGACCGATGAATAGCATCGCCTTGATGATGTTCTGGGCGATCTCAGTGCGCTCGTTGGCGTTATCAACGACGGCGCGATGCACGATTGTGTCGATAGCCAGCGGGTAGATGGTTTCCGAAAGCTCCGTCATCAGCCGGCGGTCCTCATCGGCGATGCCAACATTCTCCTCGTCGATGAGCACGAGTTTCTTGAACGAGAGGCGCGCATCGAGAATGTCTCGTACGTCAGCGTCAAGATCGGCACCATGTCCCTTGGCGCGCAGGTGGTCCGCTTCGGTAAAAACAGGAAGATGCTTGTCTTGCAGGAGTTCCGGCAGCCACGTCAGGATGCAGTTGTGCTGGGAGTAGAGACTGATGTGTTTCACTGCCTCGAGCACACGCTCGGGCGTGCGCTCGACGGTACGGACGCCGATGGCCTTGCCGGACGCCAAGAGGACGCGCAGGCGTTCCTTGGCTTCGGGCAGCTTCTTGAAGACGTAGCGCAGTTCGATGGGAAGATGCTCCTCCCAATCAAGTTCCTCGGCAAGAGAGACGACCTTCACCGAATACGACCCGACCGGCGAGGTTTTTCGGATTTCATCTTTGCTCTTAAAAAGACGGGGAAAGAAGTTCATACGTGCAACAGTTTAGCATCGAAAAAAAGCATCGTCGAGGGTCAGACGTGTACCCGATGTAAAACTTTTCATCAGCACAGAGCAGGACGTAAACGTAATACATACCGAACTATTCTACCAAATCAAAAACCCTCAGATAAGTCTGAGGGTTTTTGTGGCGCATCGTTTCTGTGGCACATGACGGATGGAACCACATGGTGTGGCTCCGCCCAGTACCAGACGGTGCATGGCTCCGAATA
>JBBTSF010000043.1:0-1554 GCA_038064815.1 Patescibacteria group bacterium | reverse complement strand
TGGCTCCGGGGGCCGGGATCGAACCGGCGACCATCTCGTTAACAGCGAGCCGCTCTGCCGCTGAGCTACCCCGGAATGTGTGAATTTAACAGCGTCGGGATTATAACAAGCTGGGTTAATCTTCGCAAGAATCAAAAACACCCCCGGGAGGAGGTGTTTTTGCTATGCGGTCTATTCAATTTTATTGGGCTGCCGTTGTGAAGCTGTTCACGGAAACGGTGACACTGTTTCCGGATGCATCTGTGCTTGTGATGACGTAGTAATAGAGCGTGTTGGGAGTGAGGTTGTTGAGCTCGGTTCCATGGAAGTGGGAAAATGAAGCGACTGTTTTTGTGGGGACGAGATTTGTATCAACGGGGTAACTTGTCTGGAGCCAAACGCGTCCGTCTGTTTTTTCACTCGTGACCCAGAAGAGCTGAGCGGAGGTTGCGGTCACGTTAAACGATCCTTGGAAGACGATCGTTGGAGAAACGGTATCAGGAGCACGCTTGGTGTGAAAGGTCTGCACTTGTGAGGTTTGGACGTTTCCCTTTCCATCTTCTGCTTTAATCTCGAAGAAATATTTTGTGTCCGCACGAAGGTTGGTCAGAACAACTTTGTGATCCATTGTGAAGGTCGCTGAACTCACAATCGCACTGTCTGTGGTCAGTGGTCTGACGGTTGCGTAGCGAACAGAGGCATTCGCGTTTTCACTCGTGTGCCAGGTAATTGTCGCGCTCGTATCTGTCGTCACGGCTTTTATTCGACTCACGACTGGTGCTTTTACATCTGGTGGCGCGACGAGGGTTCGAAATGACTGAACGGCACTTCTGGTTGTATTGCCATTTCTGTCTGTTGCAACAATCACGAGATAATAGTTTGTCTCCGCAGACAATCCTCTGACCGTTGCTTGATGACGCATTTCAAGTTTGGCCGAAGGGGCGCGAGCACCACGATCTCCAACTTCGGCACCTGTGCCGACAAGCACGTATCCGCGTGTTTCTTCATTTGTTGTCCAAGAAACGTTTGTGTTTGTTGCGGTCGGATCGATCTTAATGTCTGCAATTACGGCAGCTGTATGATCCTCGCGATCCTTTTTATTATTGTCTTTATCTTCTTTATCTTTATCATTTTTTGCAAGTTGAACCCATGCATTTACATCGAATCGTGGATTTTCAAACCGATGAAATAATCCATTCGCCTTTCCGGAAACATTCACCTGTGCATCCACAGACGATGCATTTACTGCATAAGGCACTAAGATCAGTGGGGCTCCACTGAGAAAAAATGACATGAGAAGAACTCCAATTTTTTTGTACATATTGTTTGATCATGAATAATCTTCACCTCTGCTTTCTTAGACGCCACGACCCTCTTTTTCTTACCGAAATAAAAAAGCCCCACGGGAGATGTGGAGCTAGGAATCTTCGGCGTCGAGTTCTTTGAGAACCCCGTCGAGTTGACCCGTACGTCGGCGGTAAGCGAGATAGCCGGTGAGCATGCTCCCACCGAGCGAGAGTAGGCCGCCGACGAGTGCGAAGATGAAAATCGAGTTGACGATGATCGAGGTCCCGT
>JBBTSF010000042.1:0-3000 GCA_038064815.1 Patescibacteria group bacterium | reverse complement strand
CTTGCGAAAAGAATGCTTTGACATTTTCTTCAGCCGTCTCGCCCCCAAGTGCGCCAAGTTCACTCACGCTGACGGCAGACGCTTCTATGCCAAGCGCCTTCTCGGTATAGTGCTTGGCTAACGCGACAGAGAGTTTGATGGGGAATGTGTCCGCAGCTCCTGCGGGAAGATTGCTCAGAAGAGGAAGACTAAAGTCGATAACCCCCTGACTTCCCGGCGCAAGTTTCTCTAGGGCAGGAATACTTTCCTTGCTCCAACGAATCGTATTTCCTGTCCGTTTTCCAGAGGAGAGATCTGCTTTGTCCCAATCGATCGGAAGTTTTTTTGTTCCGTCTATCACGAGATTAAACGCAACACCTTGGACAGATTCGGTTCCTGGATTTTTGTAGTCGATCGAACCACGAAGCACTTTTCCAAGTTGTGAAACCTGATCTTTGTCTGATCCGTTTACAATCAAATGAAACGTGACCGCTCCACCCAAAACATTTGTTTTCACCTCCGCTTGTCCTTGCAGGAGAAATTCATCCTCACTCATGAATCCAATCTTTGCTCCCACGGGCAGTTCTCCAGAGGCGGTCGACGTGTAAGCTCCTTTAAACGTAATCGCGGTGAGTTTTCCGGGAGGCAGGGAAGGAATTTCCCAGGCGTTTAGTTGTGTGTTCAGTTTTGGCTCGCTTGATTGCACAGTAAAGTCTGCTGGCAACAATGGAATGACACGTACGTTAAAGACTGGTTGGGTTCCTGTGTGTTCTAAGTTGATGGTGTAAGTAACGGGATCTCCAACCAATCCTTTTTCTGGGCCTGTCATGGTCAGACGAATCGTGGATTCTTTTATCTCGATCGTTTTACTCTGAATGTTTTGAAAGTTTGAATTGAAGTTTGCTGGCTTGTAGGTGAAGAGGGCTTGGACGCGTTCGGTACTTGGAATTGCTGAGAGGAAAATTCCTTTGATCGTGATCGCACCGTCCGAACGCGGAGTGAGAGATCCGATCGTCCATTGCGTTCCAGAGGTTGCTTGTGGAACTGACGAGGTGACGTGGAAACTGCTCGGGAGATTGAGCTTCACCTCAAGAGAAGCGATTGGGACATCTCCCGTATTTTCGTAACGAATCGTCAGTGTTGTTTCTTCTCCAGAACGAATCGTGTCAGAGGCTTCGATAGAAGCGCCAAGGGCTTCTTGTTTGTCGAACAGTCCGCGGGTGAACAAAAAGAATCCACTCCAGATAATCACCGACAGCGCAAAGAGAACGAGGATGGTTTTTACGAGAAAACGTCTGAACGGCGAACGCTTCACGGTCGACAGGCGCGTGAGATCCGGAATCTTTCCATCATGTCCCGTGTAGATCGCTCGTAGTTCCTGTTTTATTTCTCGGGAAGAGCGTCCCTGTTTTCTTGGTCGGTTCATAAGTTCGTTTTAAGCAGAAGGCCAAAGAAGACATCTGTGTCATTGGAGAAGAGGGTTTTTTCCAAGTCTTGCGACCGCCACATCGTTTGCATGTTTGCTGGAACGATCACGGAAACAGAGGTGTGACGATCGAGTACCCCGGATTGTTTTTGCAGAGTGAGCGAATAGGATTGCGTTTCATCCAAACCGACAAGTTTTTTCAGTTGGTCTGTCACGCCTGTTTTTTTCTCAAGAAGGTTGAGAGGAAGCTTATAGGTAAATTCTGCCGTCGATGTTGTTCCTGGATTTGTTTGCATCCAGTTTCCGAAAACCGTTTTCCCATTCTCTTGGTAAATATCCGTTCCTGTTTTCTCGTCACGTGTTTGATGAACCGCTGCATATTCCAGATTGTCATCGATCACCCAATCCGGGGAAGGGGTTTCAAATAAACTGGCGTCCGGGATGCTGAACCCGTGAGCGCTGAGAAGCTTACTTCCTTTTGGAACGTATAAACGCAGATAGTTCACATTGTTCACTCCGGTGAAAATGGCTCCTTGAATCCCATGGTGTGTGCGCGAGATTTTGACCGTGTTTGTCACAGAGCCATCCTCCTCAATATTGACGAGGACATCCACCTTTTCTTCCATCACCCCATCCGTTTTTCCTCCTCCCAGGTTTGAATCCACCACCATCAGGTAGTCTTTCGCACTTGGGACAATCGCTCCACCCCAGCCGCGCGCAAGGACTTCTTGCTGCAACTTTTCTTGAGAAAAGTAGAGCTGAATATCTTTTTGTGCGAGACCTGTCCCGACGTGATCCGCGAGTGTTAAGAACAATTCCGGATCTCCTTGCAAAACGCGTTCAATGATTTTTGGAGCGAGGTCTCCAATAAACGCTTTCGGTTTATTTTCTTCTTTGTCGTATTCTGTTTCAACAATTTTTTGTGCTTCAAAGAGAAAGTTTTCTTCATCGATGGTTCGGCCGTACTCTGCCATCTCAATTGGACCAATCAGTCCAATCAGTTTTGCGACAAACGTGGCATTGATGGCAATCACGCCGTCAACACTTGGTTGACCTGCGTCTGAATAAAATTGCAGCATCTGACGAGCGCTGGTTGGAAAATCCGGAAACCAGTTCGCGTCTTGAAATTCCCATTTTGCTTTGAGGAGTTGAAGAGGTTCTGGTGCGACTTTGGCGGTGCGAAGACCCCCTTGCAGATCGTACGTTCCACCACCCGGCACAGACAGTTGTGTGAGGACACCGTCTCGCACTTTCACTTCTGCAAAGCTCCCCATGAACCCACCGGTCGGACGAATTTCGGTGTTGTTTTGAAAGACGAGCAGGTAGCGTTTTGTTTCGTCGGCCCCCAAAATATTTTTTGCAACATCGCTAAGCGCGCGGAATTCTTTTAAGGAAGCGATGAGCAACGGAAGTTCTGTTTTGATGTGTGTGAATGTCTCGCGTTCATCTTCTGGAATCACTTTTGGATCGATCGAATCGAGACCTTCGCTTGCTTGCACGAGGTGGGGAATCACGGAGTTTATGTAGGTTGCGAGTAGGGCGATGTGTGAAACAGGCGTCGGGTTCACAGACTCCTTGATTGCGTTCATGGCTTC
>JBBTSF010000041.1:0-1081 GCA_038064815.1 Patescibacteria group bacterium | reverse complement strand
TCGACGAAAAAATTGTGGCGCGTGCTGGCAAAGAAACAGGAGCGATCGTCACAGTGGAAGAAGCACAAGCCGCCGGAGGACTCGCGGGCATCGTCGCCGAAACGCTCGCGCTATCTAGTCCCGCCGTGATGGAACGCATTGGGATGCAAGATCGGTTTGGAGAATCGGGCGAAGCACGTGAACTGCTCGAAGGTTTTGGACTCACCGCACCCTTTATCGTCATGGCTGTTCTGCGTGCAATGGATCGCAAACACGGCAAACTTGTAAGCGCCATTCCAGAACACATCACCGCGGCAAAAGAACATCTCTTAGAACTCAAAGCACACTCCATGAAAGAAGCACTCGCCAAAACCAGTCGTAAATGGGGTGGGATAAAACCCGATCGAAAGATCAAATAATATGTTCGATCTTATTAGCATTGGTGACGTAAAACTCGACGCCTTCCTCTCGCTTGATCGTTGTCAGGATAAGTGTGATTTGGCTGGAAAAAAAATGGAGTTTCAGTTTGGCGAAAAAATTTCTGTCGATCTACTTGATCAACAAATTGCCGGTTCTGCTCCAAACGTTGCCACGGCTCTTGCACGTCTTGGGAAAAAAAGTGCGGTGGTCAGTCAGATGGGAAAAGATCTTACCTATCGATTGGCGATGGAAGAACTCCCAAAGGAAAAAGTAGAAACAAAATTTATCAAGGCACACCCAGGCGTACGAAGCGCTTACTCTGCGGTTTTAAATCTTCAGGGAGAAAAAACAATTCTCGCCTCTTACGTCCACAAACCATTTAAGCTCCCTGTCCCCTTTCCGCAAACACGTTGGCTGTACCTGAGTGAAATGGGAAACAGCTACGAACAACTCTTTCTTCAACTCGCAAAACTACTCAAAAAACGACACATCTCTTTTGGATTCAACCCAGGCAACGAGCAAATTCAAGATGCAAAACCTGTTCTTTTCGAACTCATTGCGTTCTGCAAAGTGTTGTTTGTGAATGTCGAAGAGGGACAAGCGTTGGTGAAAAATCGTCGACTTGGGATTCGCGCGCTTGCGGAACGATTGTTTGCGCTTGGTCCAAGCGAGGTCGTGATCA
>JBBTSF010000040.1:0-3893 GCA_038064815.1 Patescibacteria group bacterium | reverse complement strand
ACCAGGAATGGTTGACAAATACCACTCTTTGCGCTAAAAAGAGTGGCCGTTGAAGAACGGACAGGAGCGCCTCGTGATCGTAATCGTCATCAATCCCCGCGCTACGCGCATCCGCAAGAACCCCTGGATGATCAAGGAGATTCATCGCAGCTACGGCAGGCGTGCTCGGATCATCGTCGAGGATACGCCGCACAAGGCGATCGGGATTCTCAACGAGATCAGCGCACGTGAGTGGATCGAGCGGATCTACATCGTGGGCGGCGACGGTACGTTCAATGACGTGCTCAACTGGATCACGCACCGTCCGAGAGGCGAGCAGCCGGCTCTGATGTCGGTAGGAGGCGGGGAATTTTGCTACATGGCGCAGTTCCACGGACTGCCCAGCAAGAATCCCATGGTCAATCTCGACCGATTGTTCAGGAAGACGATCCTAACCGAACATCGGCCGTGGCGTCCGCTGCGCGTACACGACGAAATAACCGGTGAAGAGTTCGACGCGGCACTCGTCGCCAACGGCATCATCGCCGACTTCGTGCGCTGGTACGAAGATGTTGGCAAGGGCGGAACGCTCACCCTCATCGGAATCATCTGGAGAGCGTCCCTCTCCGTGATCTCGGAAGGGATGCGCAAGCGGATCGGCCGTATCCACCAACAGCGCGGGCTCGTGAAGATGGACGCGCGAGTGATGGAACACCGGGCATACTCGGGTGTTGTCATGAGTACGATCCCTGAATTGGCGGCATCGTGCCGACCATTCGAGGGTACGCTCGAGCCCGAAAGCTTCTACGTCCTCTCCTACTGGGGGAGCCTACGCTGTCTAGCCATGTCTTCCCTCTCCTTCTGGCGCGGGAAAACTCCTGGCTGGGCCAAACCGTTCGTGTTCAACCAACCCGCCAGCGACGCCATCCTGGCGACCGACGAGGACACACTCGTCGTCGACGGCGATCTGCGACGCCTGGCCAACGGAACCGACACGGAACCGTGCAAGCACATCCTCAACATCACCGCGGGAGATCCGATCCCGCTGCTCATGGTTATCTGATCGAGCTCAACATGCTCGGTTTTTTTATTGCCTACTGTGTAAAACTTATTTGACAGTCTGTAAAAGATCTTTTACAGTGCTTGTGCATGCAAAACATTCACTCACATCTAAAAGAATTCCGGGCTCAAAAAGGTCTTTCACAAGGCCAGCTCGCAGAAAAACTTGGGGTCACTCGCCAAACGATCAACGCGATCGAACAGAGCAAGTATCAACCAAGTTTATCGCTCGCCTACGACTGCGCGAAATTTTTTGGCACAACGATCGAAGAACTATTTACTTATAAATAACTATGAAAAATCTCAAAAGCTTACTGTGGTTCTTTTATTCACCAGCAGACGAACGTGAGGCGGCCGTTTATCAAAAAGCGTATCACCGCGCGTTTTCAACACTCTTTCTCGTCTTAGGAATTGGATTTTATTTTCTGGTCATGGAGATTGGACTTGGACAAACTGTCCCGTTTCTTGTTTTGAAGTGCGTGATCGCTGGCATTCTTTTGCTTGCATATCTCGTCGGTTGGTCCGCCGTGCGAAAAGAAGAACTTAGACTTGAATATCAGCAGATTCCAAAACTCAACGCACTCAAGCATCTGGGGATTGTTTTACTCGCCATCATCCTCTCGGTCGCTTCCATTTTTCTTGTGCGTGAGCATCTTCTCCCCTCTCTAGAAATCATCGGGCCACTTTCAACCATTTTCGTTGAAGCCGCGCTCGTCTACTGGGCGTGGTGTATGACAAAGCCGATGCCAATGCCATCACGCATTGTGGCTTCCCTCTTGTTTTCCCCCGGTATTATTTTTTACATGCACTGGAAGAAAAAAGGATTCGGTCGATTTCTGCTTGCACAGATCACCGGGATCCTGATGTACTTCGTGATTATTTTTGTCATGATGATTCCGGTCGTGATCACGAGCATGACCGTTATCACCCCATACGTGGTTAAGACAGATCATTTTGAACCAGAGGTAATGAACCTTTATCCAGTCATTGTAAACACATCGGAACAAAGCGCCGACGTCGGAGAGTACATCGTGTTTCGTGGAGAGCAAGACAAAACGTATGTTGGAAAAGTCACTGGCAAAGAGGGGGAAAAGATTGTGATCGATTCCTCTTTGGGTGAACGTGAGATTGTGCAAAAAGACATCGTTGGCGAATTCATCCCACCAACTGAGGAAGAACGGAAAGAATGGCAACCGCCCATGGAAGAGGATTCTGGATTCGGAGCCACAGCGCACTAAACAAAATCCCCGAGAGATCTCGGGGATTTTTTTGACTCATTCCTTTGGCCCTTGATTTATTTGAGGGATTGCGTTAGGATACCGCGTTGCTTGTCGCATTTTTGACACTGCCTCGCAGTGTTTTTTCTTCACAGAACCTCGCATTTTTATTGTCACAGCGTCCTACTTATGGGACACTTCACTTAATCGTATGAAACAACCAGAACAAAATACAGAAACATTTTACGGATTGGGCATTGCCCCGGGGCTTTTGGAACAGCTCGAAAAAATGTCCTACAAAAATCCAACACCGATTCAGCACCAGGCCATTCCTCCTGCAATCAAAGGAGAGGATTTGATCGGGATCGCCCAAACAGGAACCGGAAAAACACTTGCGTTTACCATTCCGATGTTGCAGCGACTCAGCGCCACAAAAGGGATTGGTCTTGTTCTTTTGCCGACACGCGAACTCGCGCTTCAGGTAGAAGAAGTGATTCACAAAATGGGAAAAATGTTCGGCATTCGAACAGCCGTTTTGATCGGTGGAACGTCGATGCATCCTCAGATTAAAGATCTTCGTGCACGTCCGCACGTCATCATCGCCACCCCAGGACGACTCATCGACCACTTGAATCAACGCACACTCACACTCGACAAGGTCAATACACTCGTGCTCGATGAAGCGGATCGCATGCTCGACATGGGATTCAAACCACAGATTGAAAAAATTCTGATGTCTGTGCCAAAAGATCGTCAGACCCTTCTCTTCTCTGCGACGATGCCGGAACAGATCACAAAGATTGCACGCACACACATGAAATCTCCGACACGTGTGGAAGTGGCTCCAGCCGGAACCGCAACCGATCGTGTAGAACAAGAAGTGTACATCGTTCCAAAGTCAGATAAGTTGCGTCTGTTGGAAGAAGTCCTTGGACGCTATCAAGGAACCGTACTCGTCTTTAGTCGCACAAAGCATGGCGCTAAAAAAATTGCGCGCGTGGTACGACAGATGGGACACACTTCTGCAGAACTTCACTCGAACCGTTCACTCGCCCAACGAAAGATGGCGCTCGCTGGATTTAAATCTGGACAGTATCGTGTGCTGATTGCCACAGATATTGCCGCGCGTGGAATCGACGTGAAGGAAATCGAGCTCGTGATCAACTTCGATCTTCCCGATCAAGCCGAAGATTACGTACACCGCATTGGACGAACCGGTCGTGCAAGCCACAAAGGAAAAGCGATTTCCTTTGCCTCTCCGGAACAAAAACGTGATTTGCAATCCATTGAACGATTAATCCGATCACGCTTGCCAATCCTCAGACTCCCCGAACTTCCTGCGCATCAAAAAGCGCTTCCAGATGAACCAGAAGAACGCTCCCCACGTCCATTTGGACGACGTCCTCATGGATCTGGTGGTGGGTATGGTGGACGAAGCAGCGGCGGAAGTCGTCGCCCAAGCTCAGGCGGTGATCGAAGACCAACCTCTGCAAGCACGGGTCCTCACCGAAACGGACGACCAAGCAGACCAAGACGCGAATACTAAATAAAAAAATCTGACCCTCGTGGTCAGATTTTTTGTTTGAGGTCATTGATCGATTCCCCACCAATGTAACTTGGGTGATGAATGTAGACATC
>JBBTSF010000039.1:9336-16858 GCA_038064815.1 Patescibacteria group bacterium | reverse complement strand
ATTGACGCAAACCCCCGCTTTTCGTACAGTGCGGACATTATGAAAGCGCTTATTGCGGCAGGTGGCCACGCCACACGACTTCGACCTATTACATGGACGCGAAACAAGCATTTGATTCCACTTGCGAATCAGGCAATGCTTCTGTTTCCTATTAAAAAGATCATTGATGCCGGGATTAAGGAGATTTTGATCAATGTGAATCCAGGCGAGATTCAGATGATGTCTGATGCGCTTGGGGATGGATCTGAGTACGGGGCGAAGATTACGTACGTGGAGCAACGCGGAGGAGCAAAGGGGTTGGCGCACGTGGTTGCAAATGCCGAAGAATATCTGCGTGGTGAACGTTTTCTTTTTTTCCTTGGCGACAACATCATCCTCGGAAGTATTCGTCGGTTTGTGGAGCGGTTTGAAAACGAACAACTCGATTGCATGATCGCGCTTTCGCGTGTGAAAGATCCGCATCGTTTCGGTGTCCCAGAATTTCATCCAGACGGAACACTCAAGCGGACGATTGAAAAACCAAAAGATCCGCCATCACCGTTTGCGGTCACGGGGATCTACCTCTTTGACGAAAAGTTTTTTGATGCGTACAAAACCATTCAACCTTCTGCACGTGGAGAATACGAAATTACGGACATCATCACCTGGTACATTCAAAATGCAAAAACAGGACATGAAGAAATTACAGGTTGGTGGAAAGATACGGGAACGCCCGATGCCTTGATCGAAGGAAATGCGCTTCTCATGGACGATCTCGCACGTGAACATTTTACGGTGCAGTCTGACATGCACGAAGACACACAGCTTCAAGGTCTTGTCAGTATTGGAAAAAATACAAAGATTAGTCCGGACACATTGATCCGTGGGCCAGTCGTGATTGGGGACAATTGCGAAATTACCTCTTCCTATATTGGTCCGTACACGGCGATCGGGAACAATGTCAAAATTCATCAAACAGAAGTCGAACATTCAATCGTGTTTGAAGGAGCCACGATCGACACGACGCGCCGCATTGTCAACAGTTTGATTGGACTTGGCGCCACACTTGTGGATCACAAACGATCGCATCCAAAAACGGGTCACAGACTCATTATTGGAGACAACAGTTTTGTTGAGCTGTAATTACTTCTGCAACTGCCGTCTCATCAGTTGCCAACCGTTTTCCTTTGTTCCAAGTGTCACAACCCAGTTTCCTTCGTTTTCAAACCAAATATTTTCTGCGACAAGACCTTTCTCCAGAACGGTCTTGTTTCGTTCTCCGCGACGATCAAGTTCCAGGGCACTTAACTCATCTTGCGTGCCATACACGAGCTCATCTCCCAGTGGATACCATCTCAGAGCCCAGATCGGCTGACTAAAACGCGTGATGGTTTCGTGTTCGTGAGTGATTGGGTTGTAACGTTCGATATCAAACCCGTCGCTGAAAAGAAGAGATGCGCTGGATGACCAGTCCCAAAGTTTTGCATTTGTTTGAAGAAGAATGGGTTGGGTTGTGTCTTTTGTATCGAGCAGAACGAGTCGATTATGTGTTTTGTCTTGAAGGAGTAGATACGGAGCGGGCGCGGTCACAAATTGATAAGAAGCAACAGGTAGATACGCAAGGATGGTGGCGATTCCTTGTGGGTTGATACGAGAGATAATCGTTACCTCCGATTTATTTTCGGCATTGTTCTCGACCGTGTAGTAGTCCGTTCCGACAGAGAGGGTTGTGTCTGAATGAAAGGGAAGGGTTTTTTGAGATCCGTCCGCGAGGTTGAATTCCATCAGCGAAACGCCTGTGGCAGAGAGTGGATCAAAAAGATAACCGCGCTGCGAATCACGGACATCAAAGGAAAAGATCGATGATTCAGGAAGAAGTCGCTGACCACCCGTTTGAATATCGAAAATTCGCAAAGCCCTTCCTGTCTTTTCTTCCGTGACAAGAAGATATTGCCCATTTGGCGACCAAGAGAGGGTCGGACTTACATTCTTTTTTATTGGAAAGGATCCGATCTTCTGAGAATCACCAACAGAAGAGAGATGCACCCAGATTTCCATTTGATCGTTATTTTCTTTCAGATAAGCCAAGTGTCCTGTGGCAGGATGCAAGATAGGTTGTGTAGAAAAAATATCTTGTGCACGCGGAAATCCTGGTTCGGTTAAAAACAAAACGATGCTTGGAATAAACGTTGTTTGCCTACTCTGAACATCCAACGTTTTTCGCCATGAGGAATATCCATCCTTTTTTACTTCCACGACATGAGTTCCTGGGCCGATGTTATCAATCACCGAAGGAGTTCGTTCGTTCTGAAGATCCCCATCAATAAAAACAGAGGCTCCTTTTGGCACACTACGAATATTCAAAATACCCGTCTGAAGAACTTTTCCATTTTGGATGTTATAGCGATATCCGGCCGTATGCAGGACGACCAGAGGGGCTGTGATCAGAAACACGCCGGCAAACGTAAAAAATAAAACCGTTCTCCAGAATTTAGATAACATACGCCACTATTTTACGGGAAATACCCAAACAAACAAGTTTTGACGCATGGGTCGGCAATGCGGTATCCTAAGCGCTATGCTTACCTCCTCTTTCACAAAAAATAGTCACTCGCGCAAGATTCTTTTTGGAATCATTTTTATTTTGCTCGCGTTTGGTGGAGGTTACTTCATCGGCCACACGCGCGCAGCAGACGGTCAGGTTCCACAAGGAGAAGGAAAGGTTCTTGGACAAAGCACGGCCCCCGCTTCTCTTTCAAAAGATGTCGACTTCAAACATTTTTGGGAAGTTTGGAAAATCGTGAATGAGTCTCATTACAAACAACCTGTTTCAGACAAGGATCTTTACTATGGAGCCATGAAGGGGATGCTCACAGGGTTGAAAGATCCGTACACCGTTTATTTTGATCCAGAAGAAGCAAAAGAGTTCAAATCAAATCTGAACGGCACATTTAGTGGAATCGGTGCAGAAATCGGGATTCGAGAAGAGAAGTTGCGTGTCGTGGCTCCATTGGATGGTTCGCCAGCCAAAAAGGCCGGGCTTCAACCTGACGACTGGATTTTGGCCATCGATGGGAAGGTGACGACAGGAATGAGTGTAGATGAAGCAGTCTCGTTGATTCGCGGAGAGATCGGAACAGAAGTGATTCTTTTGATCAATCGCCAAGGGGTCAAAGATTCCTTTGACGTAAAAATCAGCAGAGATAAAATCGTGATCAATTCGGTGAAGTGGAAATTGGATGATCAAAAGATCATGCACATTTCTATCACCACGTTCAATCAAGATACCAACGGACTTTTTTCTGCAGCGATCCAAGAGGCGCTCACAAAAAATGCACGTGGCATCATTCTTGATTTGCGAAGTAATCCAGGAGGTCTGCTCACGTCCGCGATCGATGTGGCTTCCGCGTGGGTCGGATACGAACCCGTTGTCTCAGAACGCACGAAAGATCAAGTCCAGTCTTTTAAAGGACTCAAGGCGCCGCTTTTGACCGAAATCCCAACCGTTGTTCTGGTAAATGGCGGAAGTGCTTCTGCGTCTGAAATTGTTGCGGGTGCCTTGCAAGATTACGGGTTTGCAAAATTAGTTGGAACAAAAACATTTGGAAAAGGATCCGTTCAGGATTATCGTGAGTTTGAGGATGGGTCTGCAATGAAAGTCACTACAGCCACTTGGTACACCCCTAAAGGGCGCACCATCAACGAAACAGGAATCACTCCTGACATTGTCGTCGACTACACACTTGATGAGTTTAAAGCGGGTAAAGATCCACAGCTCACCACAGCCACAAAAATTTTGCTTGGTACTTATGAAGCTCCTAAAGAAACCAACGGGGAAACAACCGGAAACTGATGCGCGTGGCATCAGCAAAAGAGAACCTGTTGAACAAGAGGTTTCTGCGGGCGGAGTTGTCTTTCGCCGCACGGGCCAGAAAATTTGGGTGGCCATGATCAAAGATCCGTATGGAAAATGGACGTTTCCAAAAGGACATGTGGAGCCGGGCGAAGCGATCGAAGAAGCCGCCGCACGCGAAACACTCGAAGAGCTTGGTCTTGAAGAAGTTCGGTTGTTAGAAGAACTTGGAAAGATTGACATTTGGTTTCGGGACCAGTATCAAAAAAAGGGGAGGTTGATTCACAAAGACATTCACTACTTCCTTTTTGAGACATTGAAAAACGCCCGGCTTCATCCAGATCCAGAACAACATGTGGTGGCAGCCAAGTGGGTTCCGATCGGAGCGATTCTCAAAGAATCCAGCTATCCAGACATGATTCCTATTCTCAAACGAGCCGTCAGTTTTTTTAGGGGGGATAAACGATAATATGCGACATTTACGATTCAGTGGACGGGTAGAAAAAGGCGAAGGAATGGCGTCACGGCTTGGATGTCCAACCGCCAATATTGCCGTCGAACAAGGTGCGGTGATTCCAGCTTTGGGCATTTATGTGGCACAAACCGAGCTTGCCGGAGAGCAGTTCCCATCGCTTGTGTGTATCAATGATGGGCGTACGGGATATAATCTCAAGATGGAAGTGCATTTGTTGAACCAGAAAGATCTCGATCTTTTGGGAAAGCGATTGCATGTGGTTTTGCTAGAAAAAATCAGAGACCTCGTTCCTTATCCAGGCGAAAAAGAGATGGCAGTGATGATTGCAGAGGATCTTGCCAAAGCAAATGCGTGGTTTCTTTCCCCACACCCTGTGACCTTGTGAGTATTCCATTAAAAACAGCCTTGTGTTAACATAATCCCGTAAAACTTAAGTTTTCCACAACTATGGCTAAGATGACAAAAAGCCAATTCGTGAACACGTTGTCCGAGCTGATGGGGACTTCCAAAAAAGAGGCCTCTGATGCATGGGACAAGTTTGTCGAAATGGCGTACAAGGAAGTGAAATCAAGCGGTGAATTTAATCTTCCTGGGCTTGGAAAGCTCGTGAAAAAGCAGCGAGCCGCACGCACAGGCCGCAATCCAATGACCGGTGCAAGCATCTCGATTCCAGCCAAGACTGTCGTCAAATTCCGTGTTGCAAAACAGGCAAAAGACGCGGTTCTTTAAACGAAAGATCAAAAATCCGCTGCAAGGCGGATTTTTTATATGCAGAATAATAAGAAACAAAAAGCCATTCTCATCGACCTTCTCGATCCACGGTCATCGCCGCGGCAATCTTTGGAGCGCATGGAAGAATTGGAAGATTTGGTCAATACGTATGGCGGTCTTGTGATTGTGAAGAAATGGCAAAGACGCGTTGCTCCGCACCCAAAAACGTATATCGGCACTGGCAAGATTGATGAGATCGCGGCAGATGCCAAAGAGTCTGGCGCCACGCTTCTGATCATCAACGCCCAATTAAAGCCTCGACAGATTTACGAAGTGGGAGAAGCGTTGCGAAAGAGTGGTGTCCAGGTTTGGGATCGCGTTGATCTCATTCTTAAAATTTTTGCCAAACACGCAAAGACCACAGAAGCCCGTTTGGAAATCGAGCTCGCCAGTATCCACCACATGGGTCCTCGTATTTTCGGAATGGGAATGGAACTTTCCAGACAAGCGGGTGGAATTGGTGGGGTGGGAATTGGAGAAACAAATACGGAGCGCATGAAACGCCACTTGAAAGACAAAGAACGCAAGGTAAAGGAAAAATTGGAGCAATACCAAAAAGGACGCACGCTCCAACGTGCAGGTCGTAAACGAAAGGAAGTGAAAACCGTTGCGATTGTTGGATATACAAACGCGGGGAAAACAACCTTGCTCAATACACTCACCGGACGCAAGGAATACGCGGCCAATGAATTGTTTGCCACGCTCGATACACGCATCGGCCAGCTTTTTCTCCCCGGCCGCCGTGAGGTGATCCTTCTTTCAGACACGATCGGTTTTATCAAACAGCTCCCCCCAGAATTACTGAACGCCTTCGCGTCCACCCTTTCAGAAGCGGTTGATGCAGATTTACTGCTGCACGTTGCGGACGCAAGTGACAAACAATTCTTTGCACGTGTTGCCGTCGTGGGAGATATTCTTCAGCGACTCGGGATCCAGAACAAACCACAACTTTTGGTTCTCAACAAAATGGACCAAATGAGCAAAGAAGAGGTTCAGGTGCTTGAGGAAAAACTAAAGGAAGTTGAACATCTTTGGGTTTCTGCGCAAACAGGCGACGGTCTAAAAGCGCTCGTGGAGCGTATCGAAAAACAAACAGAAAACCGGCGTGAGCCGGCTTAACTGAGCTTTCCTTCTTTTTTGATCGAGGCAAGATCGTATGTCTTTCCTTCGCGATTCCATTTCTTGAGGGTGCGCAATCCGCGTGTAGAAATCGTGACGGTGACAGTACGACCTGTGGCTGGATTCATGAGACGACGCTTTGAGAGGTTTGCGTGCAATTTACGCTTAACCCGTCGTTTTGAGTGGGAAACGTGGTTTCCAACAGAGGTCTTTTTTCCAGTGACAATGCAGCTTTTTGACATATAAGTATGAGGGGATAGAAGGATGTAGAGGAATACTAAACGATTCATCCACATTTGTCCAGATTTCCGCTTGGAAGCAGAAAATTTGTGATAGAATAAGAGGACTATGCAAGAAAACAATCAAGTTTGCCGCATTCCTCTCACTGCGGAAGAGTCTCGTACCCAAAAAGAGCCAACTGATATTCATGAGCTTTCCTGGCGCATTTTTCGGATCATGGCGGAGTTTGTGGATGGATTTCAGGTCCTCTCAGAAACGTCAAAAGAAGTGACTTTTTGGGGAGGGACACGCATCAAGCCCGATAGTCCATGGTACAAATTTGCAGAAGAACTTGGAGAAAGGGTTGCAAAGGCTGGATTCACGGTGATCACAGGTGGTGGTCCCGGGATTATGGAGGCCGGAAATAAAGGGGCAAAAAAAGGAGGCGGTCAATCTATTGGGTTTAATATTCAACTTCCTCGCGAACAAAATTTGAATAAGTACGTGACAAAGGGTCATGCGTTTCATTATTTTTTTTCCAGAAAGGTCATGATGGCTGCGTCTGCACAAGCCTACGTCTTTTTCCCAGGCGGCTTCGGAACCATGGATGAGTTTTTTGAAATCGTCACGCTGATTGAAACGGGAAAAATGCAAAAAACTCCTGTCGTCTGTGTGGGGAAAGAATTTTGGAGCGGTCTTTTTGCTTGGGTCAAAAAAACGCAGGTGGAAAAATACGAAACGGTGAATAAAGCAGATATGTGTATCTTTCAACTTGTCGACACGATTGATGAAGCATTCGAGATTATTTCCAAATCAGAAGATCGTAATTTCTTTTAACCTATGTCGATCTCGCCTCACAAAACGGACGGAAAAAAACATGCCTGGGTGGTCGATGTCAACATGGGTTATGGTCACTCTCGCGCCGCGTATGCGCTGAGTGATCTTTCTGCGGGCGAAGTGATTTCTGCAAACGACTACAAAGGCATCCCCGCACAAGATCGTAAAATTTGGAAAGAAAGTCGACAGGTGTACGAAGCTGTTTCTCGGATGAAACCGATTCCGGTGATCGGAGATTTTTTGTTTGAGACGTTTGATCACTATCAAGA
>JBBTSF010000039.1:4574-9236 GCA_038064815.1 Patescibacteria group bacterium | reverse complement strand
AAGCAGCTTCTCAGTGAGCGTCTTTGTAATCTCGATCCAAACGGAGTTTTTACTTCTCATTACGCGCAAACTCTCAAGGCAGAACTTGGACCGCAGAAATGCAAACTGGATGTCACACATCATCCGCTTACGCTTACGTATAGTGTTGGAGGTGCGGGCGCACAGAAACAACTCGGGATTCAAATTTTGAAAAGCCTCAAACCGAAGATCGCACAACACAAAATTCGTTTGAATCTTGTCGCAGGAATTCGAAAAGATACGGCTCGGTTTTATCGAACCGCTGTTCAAGAGCTTGGGTTGAAGAAAGAATTAGGAGAATGGGTGTGTGTGCCGGAATTTGATTCGCGTCTTTCCTACTTCAGTGGATTCGAAGAGATTCTCAAGACGACAGATATCCTTTGGACAAAACCAAGCGAACTTTCTTTTTATTGCGGACTTGGAATTGCGATCGTGATGGCCCCACCGATCGGATCGCAGGAAAAGTTTAATCGCATTTGGTTGAATTCTATCGGGGGCGGCGTCTCGCAGAACGATGCGAAGCACACGGACGAATGGTTATTTGATTGGATTACCTCCGGCGGAGTCGCTCGTATGGCATGGAACGGATATCTCGAAGCGCCAACACATGGAACCTATCGCATCGAAGATATCGTTCTTGGACGAAAGAGTTCGTTGCCGTCACTGCCGCTTATTGTGTAGAGTGCATATATCTATGGAAAAAACCCTTCAACATCTCATTCAGACGATCGAACAGATCCAAGAAGAGGCTGCCCTCAAAACCAAAGATGAAGATGTCATCCGGGTTTCTGATACCATTTCTGTTGCCGCCTCTGCTTACGAGACGGTCCGCAACACGCTTGAATATGATGAAGAACATCTGCTGCGTCGAAATGCGATTCGCCGAATTTTGAAACGTCGATTAGGAGAAACCAACGCAGAAGATCTCGCCACAAAACTTTTACGTGAACTTGTTTGGGCAAAATATCTTCCAAACAAACGTGTCTCAAATAAAAAGATTGGGAGTGTCGCCGTCATTTTGGAGAAATACAAACGGATGTTTGGAAGTCTCGAAGAAGATACAAAAGAAGGTCAGGATCGCTATCAATGGTTGTTGGATGTTTTGTCGACAGAAATTGAATATCTCGTTGCCCCTCCGTGTGTCGATGAATCCTTGGCAAGCTATGCGTATCAAGCGCTTCGTCAACGTGTGGAATGGGACACCACATTGGTCAGCGAAGAAGATCGTGACTTACAACTTTACATTGCCGTCCATCGTGTAGTTTTGAAATCGAATCAAGCAACGCTTCGTTATCGCATCCTCACGCTTTACTATCCAAATTGGCGTACCGCTCAGGTTGGGGACCCGGTTGTGACGGATGTCGCGATGCATTTGAATAAAGTGGTTGAGTCTGTTGAAGGACAAATCAATCATCCGTCTGCGGATTTGGTGTATCGATTCGTTCGTCGACACGGAATTGTTTTTCATTTGATTGCAGACATTGCAAAAGATAATCCGCAGGCGTTTTCGAGTGCCGTGACGGCGCGCGAGCAAGGCACACTCGACTCTGCATTGACAGGAGCGGCAAACGAACGATACAGCACGTTTCGCACGCGATTGAATCGCACGGTGATTCGTGCGGCGTTCTTTCTCTTGCTGACAAAATCGATCTTAGCGTTACTTGTGGAATATCCGTACGAACTGTTTGTTCTACACAGCACGGACTATCTTCCGCTTGCCGTAAACATTTTGTTTCCTCCACTTCTTTTGGCGCTCGTCGGGCTTACCGTGCGCATTCCAAAAAAGAAAAATACCGAAAAAATTATTGAAGAAGCAAGTATGTTTTTGGGGATGGGGGAAGAATCAAAATTTCTTTTTCGCCAGAAACGCCTGTGGGGCCGCGGAGCGTTATGGGCCATTTTCAATTCCATCTACCTGTTTGTCTTTTTGTTAACGGTTGGTCTGATTGCCTGGGGACTTCGCAATGCGGGATTCAATGGTCTGTCTATCGGCTTCTTCCTTTTCTTCCTTTCGTTGGTGGCCTACTTCGGCCTTCGTATTCGAAATACACGTCGAGAATATTTGGTCGTGGATTCCTCTTCCGGAATGTTTGGAGTCTTGGGAGACATGCTTTTTTTGCCGATCGTCCGCACCGGAAGATGGATCGCCATGCGCGCGCCTCGTGTGAATATTTTTCTGTTCTTTTTCGATTTCATTATTGAAGCGCCCTTTAAAGCAACCATCGATGTGATCGAAAGTTGGTTTGCCTTTTTGCGCGAAAAGCGAGAAGAAATTTGATGCGGTTCACGCGCCTTTCCATCACTGTCGCCGTTATTCTTCTCGGACTTTTCAGTGTCGGAGCCTATGTCTTTTTTTGGGTGAATCAAGCGCTCTTAAACGTTCCTAAGAATGCGTCGACACGTTACGGGGTGACGTTTTCACATACGTATACCACCTATCTTGGACTTGATCCGGAACAAACCTACGAAGCGCTTATTGAAGAGTTGGGTGTCCGAGCGGTACGTCTTCCTGTGTATTGGTCTGAGATTCAGACCCAACCAGATGAATATCATTGGGATCTCACGGATCGTCTCGTTGAATTTTCTGAAAAAAATGAAGTGAAACTCACGATGGTCGTCGGCACAAAAGTTCCACGTTGGCCAGAATGTTACGTTCCAGATTGGGCAGAAAAATTGGACAACAAGGATCTTCAACAAGCAGCGCTGAAAATGATTGAAACGACCGTTGAACGTTACAAAGATTCTCCTGCGGTTGAACGTTGGCAAGTTGAGAACGAGCCATTTTTTGCATTTGGAACATGTAAGCCACTTTCAAAATCTGATTGGCAAGCGCGTATCGATCTGGTACGGCGCCTTGATCCAACACATCCCATTCAAATTACTGTGAGTGGGGAATCGGAACCATGGAAAACAGAAGCACAGTCCGCAGATATTTTGGGAATCTCCATGTATCGTCTTTCTTGGAATAGAGTCTTTGGCTATTTTGTCTACCCACTCTCTCCAGAGTTTTATTATTTGCGTGCCAAGCTGGTGGAAAAAGATGTTTCGCGAGTCATCGTGTCTGAGCTTCAAGCAGAACCCTGGTTTTCTCAAGCGATTGCGTCGCGACCACTTTCTGAGTGGTATCACGTTTTTGATGAACAGATGTTTCGAAGCAATCTGCAGTTCGTGAAGGAAGCCCATTTATCAGAAGTCTATCTCTGGGGAGCCGAGTGGTGGTATTTGCTCAAACAAAATGGAGACGACCGATTATGGAATGTGGCAAAGACGCTTTTTAACAAATAGTTCGTGAGGACCAAGAAGACGTATGAAAAAAAGTTCATTTGATGTCGTGATTATTGGCGGCGGATCTGCGGGGTTCTCTGCCGCGGAATCTGCACGTGCACAAGGTGCGCGTGTTTGTGTTATTGAAAAGGCAAAGCTTGGAGGGGAATGCCCAAACGAGGCGTGTATCCCCACCAAAGCATTGTTAAGAACGGCACATGTGTATCGCACGGTTCAACACGCACGAGAGTTTGGTGTGAAAGTGGGAAGCGTCTCCTATGATTTTTCTGGGCTGATGCAATATCGCAAGCAGGCGATCGAAACCATGACAGGTGGGGGACCACACGGAGTCCGTTACGAAAAGATTTTTAAATCGTTGGGGGTTCATGTGAAGTTTGGAGCCGCACAATTTTTAGATTCCGAAACGGTTACGGTCGGTGACGAACTCGTGAGTGGAAAAACATTTGTGATTGCGACCGGCGTGAAAGATTTTGTTCCGCCGATCGCGGGGATCGAAACCGTGAAGTATTTAAATTGGAAACAAGCGTTGAGTCTTCCACGCCAACCAAAATCAATGGCGATTATTGGTGGAGGACCTGTCGCCTGTGAGATCGCAACCTTTTACGCAACGTTTGGAACGCGCGTTGTTTTGATTCAGAGCGCGCCAAGAATGCTTCATCGCGAAGACGAAGAAATTTCTGCGCTCGCACAAGAGGCGTTGGAGATGTTGAAGATTGAGGTGGTGACCAATGCAAACGTGACAGAAGTGCTCAGTGGGGGAGGTGGGGTTTTTGGAGTGCATGTGGATTCGAACGGTTCCAGAGTCACACACGCCGTCGAGCAAATCGTCCTTGCGGCGGGACGACGCGCAAACACAGACGGGCTTGATCTTGCTGTTGCAGGAGTGGATACGGACAATCAGGGCAGTATCATCACCACAAAAGAACAACAGACAACGATAAAACAGATTTTTGCAGCAGGAGACGTTGACGGAGGAATGCAATTTACAAACACAGCTCACATGGAAGGAAGTATTGCAGGCTACAACGCCGCACTCCTGGCGCTCAAGAAGCGTTCACCAAAACAACGAATGAATACTCGCGTGGTCCCACGTATTACCTTTATCGAACCAGAAGTCGCGTCTGTCGGAATGACGCAAGAAGAAGGGACTCGTTTGTATAAAAAAGTTTTGGTGGGACGCGCACAGATGTCACAACTCGGTCGTTCCGTAACAGAACAAAAACGATTTGGATTTTTGAAAATTGTGGCGCATCCAAAAACGGGGAAGATTTTGGGGGCTCACATTATTGGCGAACGTTCTGGGGAGATCATCCATGAAATAGCGATTGCGATGCATCTGAACGCAACGATTTATAAACT
>JBBTSF010000039.1:0-4474 GCA_038064815.1 Patescibacteria group bacterium | reverse complement strand
GTTCCTCTCAAGCCACAGACAGAATCTTCGCCAAACGCATTTGACGATACGCTAAGATAGCAGAAAAAGATCGAGTCCGTCAATGGATCCAGGTCAAATTTCTTGTTGTGTTATAATCCAAACCTATGTCACGTGAAATTGTTCTAGATATCGAAACACAAAACACCTTTCAAGAAGTGGGAGGTTATGATCACACAAAGCTTCTTATTAGCGTGATCGGTTGTTACTTTTACGAAACAGACACCTATGAAGCATTTGAAGAACATGAGCTTCCGGCTTTGTGGAAGCGACTTGAGCAAGGAGATCGCATCATCGGCTACAATTCAAAATCATTTGATTTGCCCGTCATGAACAATTACTACAGCGGCAACTTTTTGCATTTCCCCAATTTGGATATTCTTGAGGAAATTCAAAAAGCCCTTGGGTTTCGTCTAAAATTGGATGATGTGGCGGCTGCAACGGTCGGGACGCGCAAGTCTGGCCACGGTCTCCAAGCGGTGGAGTGGTGGAAACAGGGCGAAATTCAGAAGATTAAGGATTATTGCTTGCAAGATGTAAAAGTCACAAAGGACGTCTACGAATACGGACTAAAGTACCAGGCACTGGCTTACGAAGATCGATTAAGCGGACGAAAGGCCATCCCCGTTGATTTCACAAAAAAAGAGGCGATTTTGCCAAAAATTAATCTAACCATGGGCTTTTAGGATGTGGATAATTTGTTCTTTGACGCACTAGATAGTGTGGTCTAAAATGAGGTCGTACCACAATATGTTGTGTGGGAGTGGGGAATGGTTCGTAAAAAACCTCCCCTCTTTTTTCTGAAGAAATCCTTAATTCGCTCCTCGCCTCATTTATGTCCGACCAACCAACATCCCAATTAAGCCGCACCGAGCCTACCCACATCTCAGAAGCTGTCTGGGAATTCATGACGTCTGTGAAAACACTCCAGAAACGTGATGGATCGCAGGTAGATTTTGATGTACGCAAGCTGGTTCGTTCTATTCGTCTCGCACTTGAGGCAACAGGTCATAAGGAAGAATCTCTTGCCGAAAAAGTCGCCTCCGAAGTGGTGACGCGTCTCACACACCGCTTTAACGGACACAGCGTTCCTTCATTTGCCGATGTGCGTGAAATTGTGAATGTGACATTCATCGATAATAATCTGATTCATGTCGCAAAAAAGTATTTGAACTACCGTGCGTTTTTACAAACAGATGCGCGTACGGAACGGTATGGAAATGGAATCAGTGTTGAACGGTATTTCACAAAAGAAGGCGTTCATCCCTACGACGAAATCGAATGGGAGACACGAGATGCGGTGATTTCTGGATCGAAAGGGGAGGTCGTTTTTTCACAGAATAACGTAGAGGTTCCAAAAACTTGGACCCAAACTGCCGCCAACATTGTCGCGTCAAAATATTTTTATGGAACGGTCGGGAAGGCAGATCGTGAGTATTCGGTAAAACAACTTGTTCATCGGGTTGCGGCGACGATTGCGAGCTGGGGTCGCAAGGATGGCTATTTTCAAACCGCAAAAGACGCGGATGTGTTTGAAGATGAGCTTCATCACATTTTGGTAAATCAGATGGCCGCCTTCAATTCGCCTGTTTGGTTCAATGTCGGCACGCCTCGCCCACAACAATGCAGTGCCTGTTTTATCAATTCGGTTTCAGATGACATGCGTTCCATTTTGAATTTGTGCGTCACAGAAGGCATGTTGTTTAAGGGTGGATCTGGAACCGGCTCTAACCTTTCACGTCTACGTTCTAAGCACGAGTATTTGGGCGGAAGCAACGGAAAAGCATCCGGCCCGGTTTCTTTCATGAAAGGACTCGATGCGTTTGCAGGTGTCATTAAGAGTGGAGGAAAGACACGGCGTGCGGCAAAGATGGTGATTCTGGATATCGATCATCCCGACATCGATGATTTCATCATGTGTAAGGTTACAGAAGAGAAAAAAGCCTGGGCGCTTATGGATGCGGGTTATGACGGTTCGATTGATGGTCCTGCATACGGTTCGATTTATTTTCAGAACGCAAATAATTCTGTACGTGTCACAGATGCGTTTATGAAAGCGGTGGAACAAGATGGAGATTGGACAACGCACGCGGTGACCACGGGTGCGCCGATCAAAACATGGAAAGCAAGAGAGTTGATGGACATGATGTCTGATGCCGCGTGGCTTTGCGGAGATCCTGGAATTCAATACGACACAACAGTCAACACATGGCACACGGCAAAAAATACCGATCGCATCTACGCATCAAATCCATGTTCTGAATACATGTTTTTGAACGACAGTGCGTGCAACCTCGCCTCTCTCAACTTGATGAAGTTTCGAAAACCCGACGCGTTTGGTGAAATGATTTTTGATGTCGAAGGATTCAAAGAAGCAAACGAGATTATCATCACCGCCATGGAAATCATGGTAGGGAACTCCGTTTATCCAACGCCTGCGATTGAACAAAATAGTTTTGATTATCGTCCACTTGGAATTGGATATGCAAACCTCGGTGCGCTCCTGATGAGTCGTGGACTTCCGTATGATTCAGATGAGGGCCGCGCTTTGGCTGGAGCGATTACGTCTTTGCAGAGTGGACACTGTTATTACCAATCTTCAAAGATTGCAGAAAAGATCGGTCCATTTGCCGGCTATCACAAAAATGCAGAACCGTGTATGGGTGTGATGCGCATGCATCGTGATGCGGCATACGAAATTTCTTCGACGAGTGTTCCCGCAGATCTTCTCACCGAATCCCGAAAAGTCTGGGACCAAGTCGTTGAGCACGGAAGTAAGTTTGGATTACGCAACGCGCAGATTTCCGTGATCGCTCCGACAGGGACGATTTCGTTTTTGATGGATTGTGATACGACCGGAGTCGAACCAGATATTGCTTTGGTGAAATACAAATGGCTTGTCGGTGGAGGAATGTTGAAAATGGTGAACAACACGGTTCCAGAAGCACTGACACGTTTGGGATACACACAATCCGAACGAAACGACATTCTTGCGTTTATCGAAAGTACAGACACAATTGAAGGAGCGCCACACATCAAACCAGAACATCTTCCTGTCTTTGATTGCGCGTTTAAAGCGGCCAACGGGACACGCACGATTCCATACATGGGCCATGTCTATATGATGGCAGCGGTTCAACCATTTGTCTCTGGAGCGATTTCAAAAACAGTCAATATGCCACACGATGCGACTCCTGCAGACGTGGCACATGTTTACATGGAAGGCTGGAAATTAGGACTCAAGGCAATTGCGATTTATCGTGACGGATCAAAACGACAACAGGCGCTCACAACTTCGAAAGAATCCGACGCGAAGAAACAAAATCAAGAAAAAGTCGTGGAAGAAGTGAAGGTGATCGTTCCCGCTCCCGCCACATCCGTTGATCTCAAACTCCGCCGCCGTCGTTTGCCAGATGAACGTCGCGCGATCACCCACAAATTCAAAGTCGGAAGTCATGAAGGATATATCACTGTTGGGTTATACGATGATGGAACACCGGGTGAATTGTTCATGACCATGGCCAAAGAAGGTTCAGTGATCAGCGGACTCATGGATAGTTTTGCGACCGCGATTTCGATTGGGTTGCAATACGGCGTTCCGCTTGAAGTCCTGGTGAACAAGTTTGTACACATGCGCTTTGAGCCATCTGGATACACAAACAATCCGCAAATTCGCATTGCCAAATCGATCACCGACTACATGTTCCGTTGGCTTGCCATCAAGTTTTTGCCACGTGAATCTCAACTCTCGCTTGGAATCAATCTTGCGGACGAGGTGGTCGAATCAACGATTGAAGAAGTGGTTGTGGCCGGCTTGGCTCAAGCTCCAGAACTCACCACGATTCCCGTCGCTCCTCCTCAACCAAAACTCTTCGATACGGTCTTGTCTCCATCTCACACCCAAACATTCGACAATCAATCCGACGCTCCGGCTTGTGACACATGCGGATCGATCATGGTCAGAAATGCGGCGTGCTACAAATGTTTGAACTGCGGAGGGACTTCAGGATGTAGCTAAGTTAAGAGTCCAAAAACAAATCCACCCAGCTGGGTGGATTTGTTTTTGACCCACATCATTATGCAGCCTCCGCCATTTGAGTCGACTCCTTTTGTCTTTTCTTTTTGAGAGAGAGTGACGGAAAGCCTTTCTCTTTTTGATAATCAAAATCACTATCCAGAATTGCCATGGCAGCATAGGGTGGTGCGGTTCGTTCAGGCTGATGTCCAAGAATAAGAGCGTTGTCATTCAAAAGTTGCCGTAACTTTTCTGCACGAACATCTTGAAACGCAATTTCACCAACCCCACTCACTCCGTTCGACGGACCGAAATTATCCGTATCGAGGAAAAGGACATCGATCGGTTCTGGATCTGATTCTGTATATTGGGCCAGTGTTTGTCTGTGATTTTCTGTTTGAAAGGTTTTTGCGAGTCGTGGAATGAGCGTTGTTCTTGGAA
>JBBTSF010000038.1:0-16750 GCA_038064815.1 Patescibacteria group bacterium | reverse complement strand
GATCAAGATGTGCCGCAACGGTTCGGATGTGTGTCAAAGAAAGCGCTTCGTTTGCGCCAAGCCCTGCTTGAATGGCAGCGTGGACAAAAAGCAGAATTCCGAACAGTCCAAGAGTCATTCCAACTGAACACAAAATAATATATTTCCACGCGGCTTCGACAGCCCCATCTTTTCGATAGAACGAAACAAGGAGGGTTGTGGCAAGTGTCGCGCCTTCAAGAGCAATCCATATAATGCCCATGTGATCTGCAAGCACGGCGGCAAGCATCGCAAGCATGAACAAGTGTTGCAAGGCAAAAAAGCGACGAATATGTCCAAGATCAAAGATTTTTGCTGCAAACTCAACGCGCAAGTAGCGTTGACTGACAAGCACAGCTGCGAGATAAACGATCGCAATCAAAACAAGCATAAGTGCCGCAAATGGAGAGAGCGCCCAAGGAATGCTCACAACACTCTGCCAACCGAACTTCCATCCGTACCACACTAGACCGAACACTCCGATAGATCCAAGAATGCCAAAGAAGAGGGAGCTTGCGTAAAGCAAAGACTCTTTTTTCAGAAAGGGGGTGACGACACTCGCTAAAAGAAACCAACCAAGAAGAATAAGAATAGTCATAAAATTATTCGGTGAGTTCTCGAAGGCTATCGGTGTCACCCGTTGAATAAACGAGCTGAATTTCTCTTCCGATCGTTGCCATCAAAATCGCGCCGGCAATGGTCGTAAAGGCAATTCCAAGTTCAATCCATAGAGGGATATCGCTGATGGCGATGCTTCCAAAAGTGGTGATTCCATTCTCAAGGATAAGAAATCCGATGATCTGTGAAAATACATCGTGGCGAGCGACTAAGAAGACAAGTCCAAGCAGGATCATTGATAGGGCAACAAACAGAACGGTTGACTGCTCACCTACTAAATGGATAGGAAACGCTTTGATCACAAACGCGGATACCACGAGCACAAGCGCAATGAGAAAATACGTCATGGCGGGGCGTGTGAAGAATTTTACCTGGAGTGATGCATGTGTTCGACGAGTAATCTGCATGATCAGAAGCGGGACCAGAATGACTTTGAAAATGACTGTCCAAATCGCAATGACGATTCCTTGCCAACTTCCGTGCAAGAGCGCTCCTGCTGTGAGAAAGAGGGCGAGAAAAAGAGAGGCGATGGAAAAATGTCGCAGAACCGCTGGAAGTCTTGGTTTGCTCATCAGAAAGATCGTGAAGAACAACATTCCTGCAGCGGAGAAGAGCTGGAGTGTTTCAAGATTCATCATAGCGAGTGAAATAAGACAAGAATGAGTCCCCCAAGAGCAAGAAAGAACGCGCTCGTCATGAATTCTTGCATGCGGTAGAAGCGCATTTTTGCGATGGTGGTTTCAAGCAAGGCGAGGAGTCCCATACAGACAACCAGTTTGACGACCGCGAAGATCAGACCAAGCAGAATCGCCACAGCAGAGGCTTGAGGAGCAATAACCGTCATTGGGAAAACGATATTGCTGATAAACAAACTGAGCACACACAACTTGATGGCAGACGCGTATTCAAGCAATGCGAGATAGGGTCCGGAATATTCCAGAACCATGGCTTCATGCACCATGGTGAGTTCAAGGTGTGTGGCTGGGTTATCAACGGGGTAGCGTGCATTTTCTGCGGCGATGATGAGGATCAGTGCCAAGACACTAAAGATGAGAGCGGGATTTGAAAGAAGACCTTGTCCACCAACCAACAAAGAATCGTTGAGCATGGATGAACCGCTTGCGATTGCAAACGCTCCAAACGTGGCGACGACGACCGGTTCAAGAAGGCTGGCGAGGGTCATTTCTCGGCTGGCTCCCATTCCCCCAAACGCGCTTGCGCTATCAAGTCCACCCAAGACGAGGAAGAGGGCCCCAATCGCGAGGACTCCTGCAACAACGAAGATGTTGCTAAACGATCCACCTGCGCTGCCGGTGACAATGAGTGGAAGGACAAATACGAGAAAAAGATTTGTTCCGAGCACAACAAACGGGACGACACGAAACACCCAGGAGGTGCTGGTCGAGATGACCATTTGTTTTTTAAGAAGCGTGGCAAGGGTGATGTAAGGCAGGAAAGGACTTGCCCCATGTCGTCCTTGCAGACGCGCCTTAAATAAACGAACGAGCCCGATCGACAACGGAGCGATCAGAAGAACGAAAATGCATTGAAGCAGTGTAAGCATCCAGGAGTTCATAGAGGGATTGCCACAGCAAGAGTAAGAACGAGGGTGAGAAGAATAAGAGCGATATACCATTGAATCACACCGCTTTGAACGCGACGCAGCTGGCTAGAAACAAAGAAGAGAGCCGTGCCGATCGGCTGATACAAACGTTCTGTCCAGAAAGAACGAATATCCAGCGTGAACGTTCGTTTTGCCATCCAAGGATTGGTTGCAAGCAGCGGAGTCGCCGTAATCGTTTTCTTTGTACGCAAAAGCGTGCGGAAGAAGAATCGAATTGGTCCGGAGAATGCGGTTGCGGTGTACTCCATTCCTGCATTGATCGGTTGACCACAGTCCCATGTGTGATATGCGCGTTCGAGTTTGCTGTTTGAAAGCAATCTTCGAAGCAAAAACGAAACGAGCAGACAAACCACGAACACACCTGCAAGCACAAGCGGTTGAAGCCCGGTATTTCCAACGGTGATGACCCCAGAGGTTTGAACATAAGAATTGAATCCGATGGATCTGAGGATCCAAGGACTTCCAACGCCAATAAACAAACTTAAGGCGGCGAGAATCCAGACAGGGATCAGCATCAGAATGTGTGGTTCTGTCGCATTTTCGGCTCGTTCACTACGAGGAGCGGCCAAAAAGGCGATACCAAACAGTTTTCCCATGGCAAACACAGCGAGTCCACCGACAAATGCCATCAGAACGAGGGTGATAAGAAGCGTGAGTCGCATGAGCGGACTTCCTGTTCCAAGTGCTTCGATCATGCCTTGCATCAATGTCCATTCCCCAATAAAGGCGCCAAATGGAGGAAGAGCGGCTGCGGCGAGAATGAGCACAAGGGCTGCCATGCTCAGCGATGGCATACGTTTTGCAAGTCCACCCATCAATTCAAGGCTGCGAGAGTGTACTTGGCTGACAATCGCTCCAGCCGTAAAAAACAAACCGGATTTGAAGAGTGTGTGGGCGATGGTGAGCAAGAGTGCCGCAGCAAGGCCAACGTTTGCGATTGCGTACATTTGTTGACTTGCCGCGATCATGAAGATGCCGATTCCGACAAAGATCAGTCCGAGGTTTTCAATACTGCTATAAGCGAGCATGCGCTTAATGTCACGCTCAACAATCGCATAGAGGACACCATAAACCGCAGAAAGCAAACCAAGAGCGAGTACGACTCCTCCCCAACTTGCAGGTGCAAATGGGAGCAAGATGATCATGACACGAAGGAACCCGTAAACAGCCATTTTAAGCATGACTCCAGACATCAGGGCCGAGATATGACTTGGAGCGGCAGGGTGTGCTTCTGGTAACCAGATGTGAAATGGCACAAGTCCTGCTTTGGAAGCAAATCCAAAGAAAAAAAGAGCGAAACTAACGCTCAGGACGGTTGGGGATACAGAACTTAGTGTGAGAGGAAGATTTTGGAATGAAGTGAAAAATGCTTCGTTTCCAAGAAGTCCAAATCCGGCAAACAAAGCACCTGCACCCAAATGGGTCATCACAAGATAACAAAGCGCTGCACGGATGCTTCCTTCACTGCGATCGGCGAGGACAAGGAAAAAGGACGCAAGCGACATCACTTCCCAAAAGAACAAGAAGGCCAGAGGAGTTGTCGCCAAAAGCACTCCTTGCATTCCGAAGATGAATAAAGCCGTTTTTGCAACGGTTTCCCCTGCGTCATAGTGAGCTTGTTCTAGCTTGAGGTATGGCAAGGCATACAAACAGGCGAGGCATCCCACAAGGTTCAGAAGAAAGAAGAAGATTTGCGAAAGTCCGTCGAGAACAAACGGGAGCTGAAAGAAAAGCGGAGAGAACGAAATAGTGATCGTGGTGTGTTGGAGCAGGGCAAAGCCGGAACCAATCAAACCAGCGGCGCAACCGAACGCTCCTAAGATAAGAGCAACTGTGGCGGTTTGGCCTTTTTTGATCCACGCAATCACGGCGCTGAGCAGAGTGAGGCCTAAACAAACGAGAACGAGTATTGCCGGAAGGGTAAGTGCCATATACATCAAATCAGATATTTGAAGAACGAAGAGCGCTGAGGATTCCGCGAAGCATTTCTGTTGGAGTTGGTGGATCTCCAGGGATTCTGATGTGAACTGGGATGACGGCCTCTACTGGACCGACGACCGCATAGGAATCTTTCCAGATTCCACCTGTGCAGGCGCCATCGCCAACCGCGACGACCAGGCACGGTTGTGGTGCGGCTTCGTACGTTGTTCGCACAGCTGTTTCAAGATTGCGTGTGACAGGCCCTGTGACAAACAGCATGTCTGCATGTCGTGGAGACGCCACAAAACTCAGTCCAAATCGTTCAATATCGTAATACGCGTTATTGAGCGCGGTGAGTTCAATTTCTTCCGCGTTTGTGGATCCACCATCCACAGCGCGAATGCGAAGCGATCGTCCACCATAAAGGTGTTTGATCGTTTCACGAAGCTCCTGGCCAACCTCCTCGACGGAAGCATCTGAGGGTTCAAATGCCTTTTTTGGTTCTGTGACCCGTGGGCCAAAGAACAAGTATTTTCCTAAAGAAAAAAAACTCATACAGCAGATATCTCTAGAATAAAATAAGACGACAGGAGTCTACACCTGCCGCCCCGGATTGTCTATCCATTTTTCAACAGTTCTTCAAAAAAGAGCTTATTTTTCTGCCTGTTTTAGAGAGGCCATCATAAAAAAGAAGATGGCAACAAGAACGATCACTCCACCACTTGCGAGGTTGAACGTATAGGAGAGAAGAAGTCCTAAAATAACAGAAATGACAGAGGAAACGACCGCCCACGCCCAGGTAAGAAAAAATCCGAGGCGGAGTTTCATGGAAGTGAGGACGGGAATGACCATGAGGGCGCCGATGAGGAGGACGCCGACGATATTGATGGAGATGGCAACGGTTGCGGCGCCCAACACGGCGAGGGTTCGATTGAGGGCTCGGATGGGGAGTCCGTGCGCTTCCGCGGTTTCTTCGTCGAGGGAGACGGAAAAGAAGAGGGGCCACAAAAGGGCGGTTGTGATCAGAGTGATCAGACCGATGACTGAAATGAGAATCAGATCCTGATTTGTGACGGTGAGGATGCTTCCGAACAAATAGTTCAACACATTTACATTTTTTCCACGGGCAAGGCCAATGAGGACAACCGCAAGCGCGAGTCCGCCAAAAAGAAAGAGAGAAACGATCGTGTCAGAAGGAAGTGTGCGTTTTTCTCGCATGCGTTCGATTCCAAGCACGGAAAGAATCGAAAATCCGAGTGCGGTTGGAATCATGGCGGTTCCGGCGAGCAAACTTCCGGCGACACCGGCCAGAGAAAGATGGGCGATCGTATCTGCCATGGCGGAATAGCGACGGACGACAAAAAAGATTCCAATGGTTGGGGCCACAATCGCGGTGATGAGTCCGGCCAAGAGCGCACGTCTCATGAAATCGTATTGAAGGATTTCGAGGATCATATTTTATGCGGTGTGGTGTGCGGTGATTTCATCGTGCTTGGCATGAAACACATTTCGGAAGTCTTCTTTTTTGAGATAGCACGCATCTTCGCCGTGGCAGACGAGTTCGTGTTTGAGACACAATGCCGCATCGGCTTCTTTTGCGATCGAGTGGACATCATGGCTGACGCATAGAATCGTCACGTGTTTTTCTTTTCGTAATGTACGAAGTGTTTTGAAAAGTCCTTCGCGTGTTTCTGGATCAAGTCCGTCGGTTGGTTCGTCTAGAATCAACAGTTCAGGATCGCAAACAAGTGCGCGTGCGATGAGCATGCGTTGGCGTTCGCCGCCAGAGAGGTCTCGAATGACGCGACTGCGGAGAGATTCAATTCCCATCGTTGTCAGTGCACGCTCAACGGCGTTGATTTTCTCTTCTGATTTTCGAGAAAGACCAGATGCGACAATTTCTTCAACCGTTGCGGGGAACTGTGCATCTAAATTTCCTCCTCGTTGAGGAATATAGGAAAGACGACGTCGAACAGTCGTTGTTGTCGGATCTCCTCCAAACACACGAATCGTGCCGCTTGAAGGTCGCAGGAGACCAACAATGAGTTTCACGAGTGTGGATTTTCCTCCTCCGTTTGGTCCGATCACTCCGACAAATTGGCCGCGCTCAACCGCAAAACTAAATTTATCGACGATGGGTTCGTTACTTCGGATGAATGTGAGGTCCGTGGCTTCAATGACTGGAGCTACTGACATACCATCGCGGTTTTCAAGCTTTCAAGATTTTTTTGCATGACGGTGAAATAGGTTTCGTGTGCATCGAGCTCTTCTTGCGTAAGACCTTCGATTGGGTTGAAGACAAGTGTTTGTGCCTGAATTTCTGACGCAAGGGTTTGGGCGAGTTTTGGGCTCACAAGAGATTCAAAGAAAATGTATTTCACACCGGCGGTTTTTGCTTCTCGTGTAATTCTTGCAAGGTCACCCGCGGATGGTTCTGCATCTGGTGAAAGACCGGTGATCGGAATTTCTACAAAGTTGTATTCTTTTGCGAGGTAGCCAAACGCTGCATGCGAGGTCACGACCGTGCGAATTTCACAGGAGGCGAGTGCTGTTCGATATTGTGTGTCGAGATTTTTTAAGTCTGCGATGAGAGCGTTTGTGTTTGTATTGTACGTGTCTTGATGGGTTGGGTCTACTTTGATGAGAAGATCGCGGATTGCCTCAGCTTCTTTTATGGCGAGGAGGGGATCGAGCCAGAAGTGTTCGTCGAAAGTAAAAGGTTCTTCTAAGGAGGGGAGAAGATCGACGGAGGTGGCGAGTTCTAGAACAAGCACGTTTTGTTTTTGAACATCCGGGGCGATTTTTGTGGCCCAGGCGTCGATGCCGCCGCCGTTGTACAGGAAGAGGTCCGATGTGTAGATACGGGCGATGTCTTGTGCGGTTGGTTCAAAGTCGTGTGGTTCAGCGCCGGGTGGAGTGAGGTTGGTGGTGGTGACGAGGGTGCCGCCGATGCGGGAGGAGAGTTCTTGTAACGGATAAAAGCTGGTGGTGATATGGGTGGTTGAATTGTTTGTTGAAGGAAGAGAAGAGGGTCTTTTAAGGTGAAGGAAGAGGGTGAGAACAAGTGTCAGAGTGGCGAGGGTGAGGAGGGGGATGAGGAACGATTGTTTGAGGGGCATAGGTGCTTTTTGAAATTGCTAGATGAGAATGATTCCCATTTGCAAATAGCATACGGGTACGGTACGATCACGTCAAGTTGTATGAAAAAGAAAAATGCATCACTTGATCGATCGAAGCTTCTCTTAAAAGAAAAGAATCTTCGTTGCACGCCGGCACGTCTTGCCGTACTCGCTCTTTTTGAGTCCTCTGACCATCCCATGAGTTCTCAAGAAGTCGTTGCTCGTGTTTCTAGAGGAACGGCATACCAGGCAACCATTTACCGGATTCTGAAATCCTTCACCGATCTTGGAATTCTCCGCACGGTCAATCTTCGACATGAACATGTTGATTACGAGCTTGCGTTACACTCTGATCATCACCACATCGTCTGTACTGGCTGCGGGAAGCTTGAGAAATTTGAAGGCTGTGATGCCGAATCGATTGCCAAAAAAGCCTTGAAGAAATGTCCTTCTTTTAAAACCATCAACGAACATGCGATCGAACTTTTCGGTCTGTGTGTTCGTTGTGCGTAATCTTATGAAAACGTTTTTTCGCTCCATTCTCTTTTCATTGACCTTTTTTGTTTTCATCTCGCCACTGATCACTCACGCTCAAGCAATCGACACCCCTGCACATCCAGACGAATATTTGCGTGGCACGATTTTACAAATCAGCCCTCCAGAAACAACAGATGACTTCATCGACTCACTTCAAAAAGTACGCGTAAAGGTGAAACCGAAAAATGCAACCACGTACGAAGTCGATGCTGAGTTTAATAATCTTCCACAAACCACCACGGATGATTTACATGTTGGCGAAGAGGTCATTGTTTTGAAATCTTTCGCCTTCAATGATGAAGTGCGTTACCTGGTGACAGATAAATATCGTCTCCCATCGCTCGCGTGGCTTGTCGCAATCTTTTTCGCTGTTGCCGTTATTTTTGCGGGCATCCGTGGGATTACTTCCACGCTTGGTCTCGGGTTCAGTTTGCTTGTGCTTCTTGGATTCACCGTGCCGCGCATTGTCGCCGGAGCCGATCCATTTATCACGGCGATTATTTCCGCATTTGTGATCGCGATTGTTTCGCTTACGGTTGCACATGGATTTAAGAAACAGACAGGACTCGCGCTTATCAGTACGCTCATCACTCTGAGTCTTTCTGTCGGTCTCGCCCAATTTTTTGTCACGACGGCAAAGCTGCTTGGGTTAGGAACGGAAGATGCCTTGTATCTGCAATTTGGTGGAATGGGTACGATTAATTTTCGCGGCCTTCTGCTCGCGGGAATTGTGATCGGTGTTCTCGGAGTTCTTGATGATGTCACGACCGCGCAAACCGCGACGATTAAAGCGATAAAAGACACATCTCCTACGATTGAATTTAAACAACTTTTGTTTCATGGTTTGTCTGTTGGAAGAGAACATATCACCTCACTTGTGAATACACTTGCCCTTGCCTATGCGGGAGCATCGCTTCCATTACTTCTCGCCTTCTCTTCAAATGGAAGTAATATTCCTCTTTGGGCCGTTCTTAATAGCGAAATGATTTCTCAAGAGATTGTCCGTACACTGGTTGGAAGCACGGCGCTCATTCTCGCCGTTCCGATTTCAACCGTTGTTTCCGCGTTTTATTATGGAAGACTTAAACGAAACCAATAATATGTTTCCGATCGTTCAACTCCAAGCTGGTAAAGAAGCGAATGTTGGATTTCGCCATCCGTGGATTTTTTCGGGTGCGGTCGCGGATGTTCCAAAGGGTGTGCAGCACGGTGATCTTGTTCATGTGTCTGATCGTCAAGGAAAGATTATTGGAACGGGAACGTTTTCTGCAAAGTCATCGATCATGATTCGTGTTTTTGCGTTTGAGGAGACGACGATTGATGAGAAGTGGTTTGCTGAACAATTGCGCGCGGCAAACGAAAGACGTTCGTTGATGATTTCAAAAAAGACCACGGGATATCGTGTGGTGTTTGGAGAAGCAGATGGAATTCCAGGACTTGTTGTGGATCGTTACGATGATGTGATCGTTTTTCAAATTGCGACCATGGGACTCGATCGATTACGCAAAGAGATCGTCGCAGCGCTCAAAAAAGTGTTTAAGCCTCGCGCGATTATTGAACGCAGTGATATCGCTGCGCGAAAAGAAGAAGAACTTGGTGACATTGTCGAGACTCATCATGGTGTAATCGACGAACCGATTACGTTTGAGGAAAACGGTCTTTCGTTTTTGGCAGATGTGCTTGAAGGGCAGAAGACGGGATTTTTTCTTGATCAAAAAGAATTACGCTTGTGGCTCACACAACATGCGGTTGGTTCTACACTGAATCTTTTTTCTTATTCTGGATCCACAGGTATTGCAGCCATGAAGGGTGGAGCAAAAAATGTTCATAACGTGGATGGATCTGCAGATGCGTTAGCGTTATGTAACCAGCACGCACGTTTGCACAAACTCACAGCCAAACAATTTACAACGGAGCAGTCCGATGTGTTTGAATATCTCAATACGCATAAGGACGATCGGTTCGATACGGTCATGATTGATCCGCCCGCGCTCATCAAATCTCGACGTGATATCGATGAAGGAAAAAAGGCGTATCATTTTTTGAATCGTGCGGCGATGCGGCTTGTGAATGATGGGGGATTGTTTGTCACCTCAAGCTGTTCTCACTTTCTTTCTGAAGACGATTTCATTTTTCTTCTGCGTCGTGCGTCTGTCCAAGCAGGTCTTCGATTAGATATGCTCGCCGCCATTCATCAGTCTGCAGATCATCCACAATCTATTTATTTTCCAGAGTCAGGATATCTCAAAACATTTGTGTTCCAGGTGAGTCGTGTATAAAGAACTTCATCAAGTCTTCATGATTCACGTGTTATTTTGAAAGAGCTATGAAGATTCTCGTTGTTGAAGATGAACCAAAATTAAACAAAGGCCTTGTCGAAGGTTTGCTCAATCATGGGTATACCGTTGATTTTGCGTTCGATGGAGAAGAAGGAGAATTGTTGGCGCGATTACATCCGTATGATCTGATCTTGCTTGATGTGATGATGCCTAAACGTGATGGACGAGAAGTCTGTCGGAATTTACGTGCGGCAAAGATACAGACGCCGATTCTTTTTTTGACGGCACGAGACGCGGTCGAAGATAAGGTTGCGGGTCTGGATTTAGGAGCAGATGATTATCTCGTAAAACCTTTTTCGTTCGATGAATTGTTTGCACGGATGCGCACTCTGCTTCGTCGCACACCCCAGACACAGGGAGATATCTTGGAGCTCGGTGCGTTGCAACTGGATACACGCTCGGCACAAGTCATCATCCATGGAAAAAAAATCGAACTCACTCTGCGAGAATACGGATTGCTCGAATATTTTTTGAGAAATAAAGGAGCGGTTGTGACACGAGAAGATATCCTTTCTCATGTCTGGGATCGATTCTTCGATTCCTTTAGTAATGTGGTGGATGTTCATCTAAAAAATCTTCGTAAGAAACTTCCAAAAGAATATGCAAAACGTATTCAAACCGTTTGGGGAAAAGGCTACCGCCTCTCTTAGTGGTCGTTTTTTACAGACGCGTAATTCACTGACGCTGGTGTACATGATCATTCTGGTCATGATCCTTTTGCTTTCTGCGAGTTTTACGCGCACCATTTTTTCTCAGCGTCTCGAACATCGTTTTCCTCGCGCATATCGGTTGATGGAAGTTGGGGTTCTTCCTGCGCCATCCTTGAGTCCAGATGATTTGCGTGCAGATTTATTAGAGTCTGTTCTGTTGGTCAATGGAGCCCTTCTTTTGATCGCGGGAATATTTAGCTACTGGTTTGCGGGTCTTACACTTCAACCTATCCAAGAAGCCTACGATCGTCAGCGTCGATTTTTGAGTGATGCTTCGCACGAACTGCGAACGCCGCTCGCGATTCTTCAGACGAATTTAGAAAATGAAAAAGCAGTGAGTCAGGGGGAGAGTCGAGTAAAAATTGAAAGTCATTTGGAGGAAGTGGAGCGGATGAAACATCTGGTGGAGGATTTGCTTGCGCTTTCTCGCACGAGTGAACATGTACCTGAATCTTTGCATCTGACACGGGTTGATCTGAACACGGTGGTTCAAGAAATGATCGGACGTTTGCAATCGGTGGCGGTGCGTTCGAAAGTGAAGTTGAGGTTTGTGTTGGATGCGCGCGTGTCCATTGAAGTGAGGACAGATAAAGATCTTTTTGAACGGGTGTTGGACAATGTTGTCAGGAATGCGATTCATTATAATAAAGAAGATGGGAGTGTAGATGTTTCTATTTCTGCAGATGCGAATCATTCTTATCTAGAAGTTCGGGATACGGGTATTGGGATTCCGCAGCAAGATCTTGTTTATATTTTTGATCGTTTCTACCGAGTCGATAAAAGTCGTTCGCGCCAAACAGGGGGTAATGGATTGGGGCTCGCCATTGTGAAAGCGACAATGGACCGGTTGGGAGGGACTGTTTCTATAGAGAGCGAACTTGAGAAAGGAACAACGGTCACTCTTTCCCTTCCTATCCACAGCGCTTCATGATTGCTTCATGGGTGTTTTGATAGCGTGAAGATAGAGTTTAAATCTTCACATGTATTTTTTATGACCCATGCAAAGAAATCATTTCTTGCCGTCACAGCCGTGAGTCTCATTGGAGCTGCGGTGCTAGGAGTTAACGCAACATTTGCCGCGACTCCAAATACGCAGCCTGTCGATCGCATGCACACACTTGTCCAAGCGCTTGCAGAGAAGTTTCATCTAAATACCTCTGAGGTTCAAGCGGTTTTTGAAGCACAACATCTTCAACATGTTGCTGATCGCGAAACGCATGAAAAAGAGCTGTTTGGTAAACTGGTGACAGATGGCAAGTTGACCCAAGAACAAGCGGACAAGATTTCCGCAAAGCAAGCAGAGACAAAAACATTTATGGAGAGTCTCAAAGGAAAAACAAAAGCGGAAGTTCAAACAGCCATGAAGGCACATATGGAAGAAATGAAAAAGTGGGCGTCAGACAACAATATTCCACAAGGATTTTTACATCGAGGGTTTGGACCCAACATGAAACGTGGATTCGGTCACATGGGAGGATTTCACCGCTAAGAACCTTTAAATACGAAAAAATCGGCCGTTTTGCATTGACAAACGGCCGATTTTTTGATAGTCTGGGTGCGGGATTGAGAGTGTCTGCTCACATTCGGGAGGGTTTTGTGAAGCTGAAGAATACGGATCTGCGTGGCGCGTTGGTGCTGTTGGGGGTGTTGTTCCTCCTGTTCCTCACTTGGGATATCTGGGCGGTGGCGACAGACAGTGTCAGCAAGGACCATCTTGTTGGACTGATCCCGGTCGTCCTGCTCGCGTTCATCTTGATCGTGATGAGGATCGACGGATACTTCGGTCCGCTGGAGGATCCTGGTCCGCTTGGGGAGAGCGATCCGGAATAGATCACTCGCGTCGCGTCTGACTGCCAGAGATGGTGGTTTTTTATTTGTGTAATACTTCTCTCCATTTCACGTCAAATATCTAGCAGTTCTTTTTCTTAAGATCTTTTGAATCTTAACGATATTTTTATGAAAGATAGCAACGCCAACGCCAGTGTGAGTATTCTTGCCGGGATTGCTGCGATTGTGGCAATCGTCGCTATTGTGGCAACGGTTTTGTACTTCAATCCTCAATCTGAGCAGGAAACAAATAACACGACTTACCAAGAAACGACACAAACAATCCCTTCGGCCTTTTCTCAGCGTGAAACTTCTGAGAACGAGTTACAGCTTCGATTGGACACGTTCAGTACAGGAATCGATGCGTTACGTTCTGACGTGAATACTTCGCTCTCTACGATGACTGCAGACATGAAGACCGCTTGGAACACAACGAGTGCAGAATTGGACACACGTTTTAATGATGCCAAGAACAAGCTTGATGCTTTGAAGAAAGACTCTGTGGAACAATCTTGGATCGACTTGCAAGTGCAGACGTCGTCCAGTCTCAGCGGCCTCGAGGCTGCCTATCTGGATGCAAAGGCGACGTTTATGGCAAACAAATAATGTTCCAAACAAAAAAGCCATTGGGAAGACCAATGGCTTTTTTGTTTACTTAATGGGAGGGCGGCCTTGAATCACACGAATTAAGACAACGATGATGGCGACCACGAGGAGTAGATGAATAAATCCACCAATCGTGTAGGAAGTCACAAGTCCCAGAAACCATAAAATGAGAAGAATCACGGCGATGGTCCATAGCATAGGATTATTTCTAAAAATAAATAAGCGTCTTCCATAAAAGAAGACGCTTATCATTTCAGATTATTACGCAGGATTATTTTTGTGAACGCTTACGCAGAGTTGAATCGAGGATGGTTTTTCGGATGCGCAGAGAAAGTGGGGTGACTTCCAGAAGTTCGTCGTTGCCGAGAAATTCGAGTGAGGTTTCAAGAGTCATGTCACGTGGAGTGTCCATCTTTGCAGAAGCTCCATCTCCTTTCGAACGCATGTTGCTGAGTTTCTTTTCTTTACAAGGATTCACTTCCATATCTTCCACACGATTGGACTGACCGATGATCATTCCCACATACACCTTCACTCCAGGCCCGACAAAGAGCGTGGCGCGATCTTGCAAAGTGGCGAGTGAGTATCCCATTGTCACACCGTTTTCCATGGTGATCATGGATCCGTGTTCGTTTGCCGTGATTTCTCCGGCTTTTTCTCGGTAGCCAAGAAGAAGAGTGTTGATGACGCCTTGTCCTTTTGTATCGGTCAAAAATTCATTGCGATAGCCGATGAGTCCACGTGTTGGAATTTCGAATTCGAGAAAACCGATTCCGTTTTCCACCGTCATGTCTTTCATTTCTCCGCGACGCTTTCCCATTTTTTCAATCACGATTCCAGAAAATTCTTCTGGACACTCGATCGAGACGGCCTCAAACGGTTCCATGGTTTTGCCGTCTTGCTCTTTGAAAATAACCTGTGGGCGTGAAACTTGAAGTTCGTATCCTTCACGGCGCATTTTTTCGATAAGAATTGCCAAGTGCAACTCCCCACGACCGGAGATTTCAAACGCACTGTCGCTTTCTCCTTTTTCCATGCGGAGGGCGACGTCGTTCAAAAGTTCACGTTCCAAACGCTCTTTGACGTGGCGGGCCGTGGAGAATTCTCCTTCGGTTCCCGCAAAGGGAGACGTGTTTGTTCCAAAGGTCATGCGCACCGTTGGTTCTTCGATCGTCATGACCGGAAGCGGAACGCCGTTTTCGATATCGATGATGGATTCCCCAATGTGGACGTCGTCAATTCCGGAAATCGCGACAATCTCTCCGGCTCCGACCGTTTCGACATCCTTACGACCCAGTCCGTTAAAAATTTGCACTGCAACAATTTTGGATGGACGTTGTACACCATTTCGATCGACGTGAATCACGCGTTGTCCTGGCGTCAGAGTTCCGTTTACAAGACGTCCGATAGAAACACGTCCTTTGTAGTTGTCGTAGGAAATATTGACGATCGACATTTGAAGCGCCGCACTTGGATCACCTGACGGACCAGAGATAAATTCCACAACAGTATCCAAGAGTGGAGCGATGCCGTTCATTTTTGTGATGTCTGGTTCTTTGCCGGCAACTCCATTGATGGCAGATGCGTAGATCACAGGGAAGTGTGCTTGTTCATCTGTTGCTCCAAGATCGATAAACAAATCAAATGTTTTATTCAAAACCCATTCCACGCGGGCATCTTTCTTATCAATCTTGTTGATGACCAAAATAATTTTGTGTCCAGCCTCGAGTGCCTTCTTCAAAACGAATTTTGTTTGTGGCATCGGACCTTCTTTTGCGTCGACAAGAAGCAAACATCCGTCAACCAGGTTCATGATGCGCTCCACTTCACCACCAAAGTCTGCGTGGCCTGGAGTGTCGACGATGTTGATTTTGCGTCCGGCCCAATCAACAGAAGCATTTTTTGCAAAAATGGTAATACCACGCTCACGCTCGAGTTCATTGGAATCCATGATGGTTGTTCCAGCGGCATCGGCGTTGCGAAAAGTGTTTGTTTGCTTCAAAAGCGCGTCAACGAGGGTTGTTTTCCCGTGGTCAACGTGCGCGATAATAGCAATGTTTCGAATGTCATCTCGGGTCATAGGAGTTCTTGCGTGAATACCGCCGAAGAGTACTCGAAATTCCCGAGAGTGTCAATCAATTAGGCCTTCATCATCGCTTTAAACTCTTCTACCATCGGGACTTGTTCGGACTCGAGTCCATAATGTTCTGCAAGAAAGAGAGAGGTCCAATCTGCAAGAAGCAGACAAGAAAAGACTTTTTCAAAAAGCGTTTTGCCTTCGAGTGGGAGTATTTCGATCGCAAGACCTCGGTCACGATAGAGTTTTTCGAGAATCTTCATGCGCTTCTGGACACGAGGATGATCTTTTTTGTCTTGGAGCAGAATGAATGTGAATCGTTCAGAGAGGGCTCGTGTAGGCGGTTGAATATCAAATCCATTCATTTCGTTGTGATTCAGTTCCGGAAGCATGTTGAAGAACGCAGGGATTTTTCCTGTTTCGTTGAGTTTGATTTTCCAGTTCCAAGCGAGGGTAAAGTTTTTGTGGGAGGAATAAATGACCGGCACGCGTCCGTCGAGTTTTTTAGCGAGCTGCTTGCCTTGTTTCTCAAACGCCATTGGATTCAGTGTGCGTGAAAGCTTTGCACTTTCGCGCAGTCCTTTCTCGTCGCCAAGAAGTTTGAGAAGGGCACGAAAGGTGAATCCAAGGGCGCAGCGCGGTTGGATTCTTGTGTTGGGAACTTGGATGTAAGGGAGTTGATGTTTTTGTGCGTAGTCGATCAGAACTCCGCCAACCGCAATAATTGCCACAGGAATTTTTTGTTTGATCGCGAGTTTGAGTCCATCGATCGTTTCTTCTGTATTGCCAGAATAGGAACAGGCGATCACGAGCGGTTTTTTTGAAGAAGCGAGTCCTCGTGGGAGTCCGTAATCGTTGTGAACTTCGAGAGGAAGATTTGGATTCCAGAGCAAGGCAAGATCTGCAGGCAGATGGGATCCACCCATGCCGATCAAAAAATAACGATCGTATGTTTTGAGTTTTTTTGCGTTCTTAACGACAGGTTGATACGTAAATTGTGTGGCGAAATTTTTAATTGCGTCTGACATCATATGAAGTCATTTTACTCTACTTAGATTCATTCCTCTAACCTGTGGATAATTCTTCGCGTACTTTCTTCACGAATGTTATGATGGCAACAAGTTAATACTAATCTTTTCGTTATGAAAGATGGAAAATGCGGTCTTCATTGCGTTGCGTTTTGGCTCGTGTGGGTCGGTGCAATTAACTGGGGACTCGTTGGTCTCTTTGATTGGAACCTTGTAGACGTCATTTTTGGTTCCTGGATGTGGCTCGTGCGTCTTATCTACATCCTCGTCGGTTTGTCCGCACTCTTTCTCTTGCTCGACAAGAAGTGTGCCAAGTGCAAAATGTAA